>CAZSUX010000092.1:0-3422 GCA_964610135.1 uncultured bacterium
TTGCCGGGGCCGGGACCAACAGCACTGCCAAGTCAATCAGGCAGGCGAAGCGGGCCGCGGTACTCGGGGCGGACGCGTTGCTCGTGGTCGCGCCCTACTACAACAAGCCGACTCAGGAGGGCCTGTACCGGCACTTCCGGGCGATTGCCGAGGCGGTCGAGTTGCCGGTCATCGTCTACAACATCCCGCCGCGCAGCGTTGTCAACATCCTGCCCGCTACGATTGAACGGATGGCGAAGGACTGCAAGAACATCACGGCCGTGAAAGAGGCTTCGGGTAGCTTGGACCAGTCGAGCGAGATCATCCAGCGGTGCGGCAACCGCGTGACCGTCCTGTCCGGCGACGACTCGCTGACCCTTCCGATTCTATCGGTCGGCGGCAAGGGCGTGATTTCGGTCGTGTCGAACATCGCGCCGCTCGACGTGTCGAAGATGATTGACTACTACCTGGCCGGCAAGGTTGAACTCGCCGCCGGCATGCACCGCAAGCTCTTTCCGCTCATCAAGGCGATGTTCGTCGAAACCAACCCGACGCCAGTCAAAGCGGCGATGAGCATGCTCAACATGGCGGCGGGTGAGCCAAGGCTCCCGCTGGTAGCGCCGACCGAGGCGAGCCAAAGGGCAATACGGCAGGCGCTGGTCGACTACGGCCTGCCGGCAGGGGCGTAGGCCATGAAAGTCGTCGTTGTCGGTTGCGCGGGCAGAATGGGCAGCGAGGTCTGTCGCTCCATCGCCGAGCAGGCGGACATGGAACTGGTCGGCGGCATCGAGGCCAAGGGCCACCCGTCGGCCGGCACCAAGCTCGGCACCAGCACGGTTGGGTCTGACCTGAGCACCATGATTGCCAATGCCGATGCCGTTGTCGACTTCTCGACCGTCGAGGCAACGGTTGCCGGCTGCCGGCTCGCGGCGCTTGCCGGCAAGGGGTTCATCACCGGGGTGACCGGATTGAGCGCGACCCAGAGGAATGCGCTCCAAGAGTGCGGTCGGCAGATTCCGGTTGTCTATGCGCCTAACTTCTCGGTCGGCGTAAGCGTGCTGTGCACGCTCGTAGCCGAGGCGGCGAGTCGGCTCGGGTCGGAATACGATGTCGAGGTTGTTGAAACCCATCACCGGATGAAGAAAGACGCGCCGTCCGGCACGGCGGCAAGGCTGGTTGACCTTCTGAAGGCGAGCACCGGCCGGGCCAGGATTGTGCACGGCCGTCACGGCGTGGTCGGGGAGAAACCGAAGTATGAAATCGGCGTCAGCTCAATCCGGACCGGCAACGTTGTCGGCGAGCACACCGTTGTCTTCGGCTGCACCGGGGAGCGGCTGGAACTCACGCACAAGGCAGAAAGTCGGGCTGCGTTCGCGACGGGCGTGATTGCGGCGATAAGATTCCTCAGGGGCCGTACGCCCGGGTTCTACTCAATCGAGAACGTCCTCGCGGCCGGCTCGCACTAAGCGAGCCGGCAAGTCCGAAGCTCGAAATCCGAATGACGAATCAAGTTCGGATGACCGAATGTCCGGCGATTCGGACTTGAATCGGATTTCGTGCTTCGAGTTTCGGGTTTGCTGTCCTAGATGCTCTCTACCGTGATCTCGGTGTTGGTGTAGACGCAGACCGCGGCCGCGGCCTCGATTGCCTCGCGCAATCTTGTCGGCCGGCGACCACGTGTGCTTGAGAAGCAGATGGCCGGCGGCGGCTGTGGGGCCTGGGCGGGCGGAGTTGCGGAGTACCTCCATCTTCGTCCCCGCCTGATTCGGCTGGGGCTCGACGCCGCGCTGGCGCAGCGGACAGCCGGAATCGTACTCGCTCGCTTCCGCGAGCTGGCCCGGCCCCTCCCGCCAGACCTCGACCGAAGCGGTAGGCGCGCTCCGCGCGAGATACCAGGTACCAGTTCGCAGTTGGCAGTGGCGGAAGGCGTTCTTGGCCGTCCGGTCCAACCCGAGCTTCCAGCTTGACTATTCGGGGTTTGGTTCTAGCATCAATGCAAGGAAGTAGCGAAAGTCGCGACTCCCTGTTTCCGTTGTGAGTACGACCTGCAGTCCGACGGAAACAGCGTCATTGCAGGATAGGAGGAACCGGTGAGACTGTGCATTCTGATTTCGGTGGTCTGCGTTCTGACTGCATTTGGTGCTGTTCAACCTGAGCCGGGATTTAACCCGAAGGAAGTGGTCCGGCAGGTCCACGCGCGCCGGGACATGGCCGATGGGACCTTGGGTGCGGCACGCGCTAGGTCGCGTTCGGTCGAGCCGGATCGGCTCCCTGGCAGGCAAAGCGGCCGTTTGCCCGAGCCGTCCGAGGCTGGGGGGGACCAGTTTCTGGGCGGCGAGTTCCTGATTGACACAACCAGCGCGCTCGTGCCCGCGCCGGGCTCCCAGAAAGTGCCTGCCATTGCCTTTGACGGCACGAACTTCCTCGTGGTGTGGGAAGACCAGCGCAGCGGTGGTTACTCCGACATCTGCGGCACGCGGGTGACGCCACAAGGTGCCCTGCTTGACCCTTCGGGCTTCGTCATCACGCAGGCGGCGTACGACCAGCGGTATCCCGACGTTGCCTTTGACGGCACGAACTTCCTCGTGGTGTGGGACGACTACCGGAGAGGCCACGCGTTCGACATCTACGGTACGCGGGTGACGCCGCAGGGTGTGGTGCTCGATGCCTTCGGCATTATCATCACGCAGGCAAGCAACGACCAGCAGCATCCTGCCCTTGGCTTTGACGGCGCGAACTTCCTCGTGGCGTGGCAGGACAACCGCGACAACGTGGCGGAGCCCGACGTGTACGGCGCGCGGGTGACGTCCGAAGGCACGGTGCTTGATTCCTCGGGCTTTGTCATTACACAGGCAGCACGCGGTCAGTTCGACCCTGTCGTCGGCTTCGGCGGCACGCACTTCCTCGTGGCCTGGCAGGACCGCCGCGACAGTGTCTACGGGCACATCTACGGCAACCTGGTGACGCGGCAGGGCGAAGTAGTTGTACCCAATGACTTCGTCATTTCCTATTCCGCGACTTCGCAGGGGTACCCCGCCCTTGGCTTCAACGGTGAGGACTTCCTGGTGGTTTGGCAGGACATCGCGGGCGCTTTCCCTCCGACGCTGAGCACTCGCGGCGCGCGGGTGACGCCCGGCGGCATGGTGCTTGATCCTGACGGCATCACCATCTCGTCGTCCTCAGGCAATCGGCCTGCTCTCGGTTCGGACGGCGAGAACTTCCTCGTCGCGTGGGAGGGCGGTGGTGGCGGCAACTTCAATATTTACGGCGCACGCGTGACGCCCGACGGCACCGTGCTCGACCCTTCGGGTATCGGCATCTCGCGGGCGGCGGGCATGCAGGGGTCTCCGGCCCTTGGTTTCGGCGGCGACAACTATCTCGTGGTGTGGCACGACTTCCGCAACAGCCCTGGAGCCTCTGACGTCTACGGAGCGCGGGTGACG
>CAZSUX010000092.1:3522-10067 GCA_964610135.1 uncultured bacterium
GCACGACTTCCGCAACAGCCCTGGAGCCTCTGACGTCTACGGAGCGCGGGTGACGTCCGGGGGCATGGTGATTGACTCGGCCGGCATCCTCATCGCGCAGGCGGCAAGGGACCAGTTGGTTCCTGCTCTTGGCTCTGACGGCACGAATTTCCTTGTGGTATGGGAAGACCGCAGCGGCAGCTACACCGACATCTACGGGGCGCGGGTGACGCCCGGGGGCACGGTGCTTGACCCGGCCGGGATCGCAATCTCGCAGGCGACAAACTGGCAGCATACTCCTGCCCTTGGCTTTGACGGCGCGAACTTCCTCGTGGTGTGGGAAGATTGTCGCAGCAACGACACTTCGGACATCTACGGAGCGCGGGTGACGCCCGGGGGCGTGCTGCTTGACACTAGTGGTATTGCCATCACGCAGGCGCCGGGCCGGCAGTACTTCCCTGCCCTTGGCTTTGACGGCGCGAACTTCCTCGCGGTGTGGCAGGACCACCGCAGCGGCAGTTCCGCCGACATCTACGGAGCACGAGTGACGCCCGGGGGCACGGTGCTTGACCCTACCGGTATCGCCATCACGCAGGCGACAAGGGAGCAGTCTGCTCCCGTCATTGACTTTGACGGCACGAACTTCCTCGCGGTGTGGCAAGACTACCGCAGCGGCAGCAACTCCGACATCTACGGAGCGCGGGTGACGCCCGGGGGTACGGTCCTGGACCCTGCCGGCATCGTCATTTCACAGGCGAGAAACGACCAGTCTGCTCCGGCCCTTGACTTCGCCGGGACGAGATTCCTCGTGATCTGGGGAGACTACCGCAGCAGCGTCTGGCCTGACATCTACGGAGCGCGGGTGACGCCCGGGGGCGCGGTGCTTGACACTGCCGGCATCGCCATCTCGCGGGCTTCAAAGGACCAGTTTGCTCCGGTTATTGCCTTTGACGGCGCGAACTTCCTCGTGGTCTGGGAGGACTACCGCAGCAGTAACAATCCCGACATCTACGGAGCGCTCGTGGCGCCGGACGGAACGGTTTCCGAAGAAGGGGCGGTTGTCAGGCAGGCGGGGAATCAGACCGGCCTGGCGTTGGCACGCGGCGCCGGCAGCAAGTTGTTCCTTGTGTATCAGGGCTGGGCTGGAACAGTTGGAGACAAGATGTACAATACCGACCGGATCTGGGGCAAGATGGACCCGACGTCGGGTGGCAGTATCGAAGAGGGTCGAGTGCCGACGGTCCGTGATTCCCGGTCCATGGCCACGATTGTCCGCGGCGTGCTCGTGCTCGGCGCAGTAGACAGCAGTCAGAATACAAGATACAGAGCGGAACTGCTGGACATCAGTGGCAGGAGCGTGGCATGCCTGCACCCGGGTGCCAATGACGTGCGGGCGCTGGCCCCCGGCGTGTACTTCGTGAGGGGTTATGATCGCGCGTACTGGGGGGAGGGTCGGACGCGAAAGGTCGTGGTCCAACGATAGCCGGCGCAAGGCTCGAGACCTGAGACTCCGAAGATCGGTTCAGAAACCGGAATCCGCGCCATCTGCATGGTCTGTTGCTAGTTTTCGCCTGGCACCGGCAGCTCGATTCCGGTCTGCGGGCTCCGTGGTTGCTTTGACTTGGGTCGGTCGAGTCGTATAATATCCGTCCTCATGGACAAGCAATCTCAACCAGCCTGCATCGGCATCCGGCGCGAGGACAAGAGCATCTGGGAACGCCGGTCGCCGTTGATTCCGGAGCAGGTTGGCCAGCTCATCGGCGAGCAGGGGCTTTCGTTCGTGGTACAGCGTTCGGAGATACGGACCTTCAGCGATGCCGAGTTCCACGGGGTCGGCGCGGAGATCGGCGATGACCTGTCCGGATGCCCGGTCGTGCTGGGCATCAAGGAGATCCCGGAATCGGTTTTCCTGCCCGGGCACACGTACATCTTCTTTGCTCACGTCATCAAGGGCCAGCATCACAACATGCCGATGCTTACGCGGATGATGGAGCTGGGCTGTTCGTTGATTGACTACGAGAAGATGACGGACGAGGTGGGAAGACGGCTGGTGTTCTTCGGCCGGTTTGCGGGCATCGCCGGGATGATTGACACGCTGGCCGGGTTGGGCAGGCGGCTGGAAGTGCAAGGAATGAAGACGCCGTTGAGTCGGGTGCGGCTGGCACACGAGTATGGCCGCGTGAACCTGGCCAAGGCGGCGATTGCGGAGGTCGGGCGCGACATCGTGGAGCTGGGCCTGCCGGCTGAGCTGTCGCCGTTCGTGGTCGGCGTCACCGGCTATGGGCACGTGGCCAAGGGTGCATGGGAGATCCTCGACGCGCTCGGCGCGACCGAGGTCGAGCCGGTTGACCTGCCGGCACTGGCGGCCAAAGGTGACCCGCGCGTCGTCTACCGCGTGATGTTCCGTGAGGAACACATGGTCGAGCCGAAGGAGATTGGACACCGGTTCGACCTGAAGGAGTACTTCGGCCACCCGGAGCTCTATCGCTCGCGATTCGAAGACCACCTGCCGCACCTCACGGTTCTGACGAACTGCATCTACTGGGATGTCCGTTACCCGCGGCTGGTCACGAAGGACTGGCTGAAGCAGGCGTTCAGCGGCGGGCACCGGCCGAAGCTTGCCGTCATTGGCGACATCTCGTGTGACGTTGATGGTTCGATTGAGGCGACGGTCAAGGCCACTCAGCCGGGTGAGCCGTTCTACGTCTATGAGCCCGAAACCGGGTCGGTCCGCGATGGCGTCGATGGCGCTGGCATGTTGCTCATGACCGTCGACAATCTGCCGTGCGAACTGCCGTTCGGCTCGTCGCGCGAGTTTGGGGTCGCGCTGATGCCTTTCATGCCGGCGATTGCACGCACCGATTTCGGCCGGCCGCTCAAGAAGCTGGACCTGCCTGGGCCGATACGCCGAGCGTTGATTCTGCACCGGGGAAAGCTGACGCCGGAGTTTGCCTACATTCAGAAGTACTTGTGAGCTTGCCGGGGACGGGATACGATCCGAAATCGTCGGAGAGGGGCAGTCCCCGGCCGAGCGGACTCGGCCGCAATCTGGGACAGCCCCTGCGATTTCGGTCATGTCCCTCTGCAAAGGAGTGATGGAATGAAGAAGATTCTCGTTCTGGGGGCCGGACTTGTGTCCCGGCCGATGGTGCGATACCTGCTCGACGTGCCCGATTTCGAAGTGACTATCGCGACCCGGACCGTAAGCAAGGCGCAGGAACTCGTCGGCGCGCACCCGCGCGGCAAGGCGATTGCGCTGCTTGCGGACGACGACGCGGCGCTCGGCCGGCTGGTGAGCGAGACCGACCTTTCCGTCAGCCTACTGCCGTACACCTATCACGTGAAGGTGGCGAGCCACAGCTTGAAACACCGCAAGCCGCTCGTGACCACGTCGTACGTGAGCGACGCGATGCGAGCCTTGGACGCGCAGGCCAAGGCGGCCGGCGTCATATTCCTGAACGAAATCGGTCTGGACCCGGGCATCGACCACATGTCGGCGATGAAGATCATCCACGACGTGCAGAACGCGGGCGGCAAGGTGGCGAGCTTCATGTCCTACTGCGGCGGGCTACCCGCGCCCGAGGCGAATGACAACCCGCTGGGCTACAAGTTCTCGTGGAGCCCCAAGGGCGTGGTGATGGCTGGCAGGAACGACGCGCGCTATCTCAAAGACGGCAAGGAAGTATTCGTGCCGGGTGCGGACCTGTTCGGCCACCGTTGGCCCTTGAAAGTGGCCGACGGATTCGAGTTCGAGGCGTACCCGAACCGCAACTCACTGCCCTACGTCGAGCTCTATGGTCTGGTCGGTGCGCGAACGATGTTCCGCGGCACATTGCGCAACCCAGGTTGGTGTGCGACATTGAAGGCGATTGCTGATCTGGGTGTGCTCAACGACGACGCGGTCCGGACCGACATTGGCAACCTGACTCCGGCGGCCTGGCTGCGTGGCTATGCACCGGCGCGGGACATGACCGGCGCGGGACATGACCGGAATCCCTCGGGGATTCCGGATCGTGTCCGAAGCGCGGCCGAACTGCGCGCCGACGTGGCGGCCAGGCTCGGGCTCACGGAGAGTGACCCGGTCATCGAGCGGTTCGCCTGGCTCGGGCTGTTCGACGAGAAGCCCATCGGGCTCCAGGGGGGCTCAAACCTCGACATCCTCGCCAAGCAGATGCTCGACCGGATGGCCTACAGGTCCGGAGAGCGGGACATGATTGTCCTGCACCATGAGTTTGTTGCAGAAATGGCACAAGCATCAGACTCCAAGCCCCAGGTTCAGAACATCTACTCGACGCTCGTCGCCTTCGGCGAGCCCGGCGGCGACTCGGCGATGGCGCGTACGGTCAGTCTGCCGGCGGCGGTTGCGGTGCGGATGATTCTGCACGGGGAGTTGAAGCTGACCGGTGTGCAGATACCGGTGCTGCCGGAAATCTACGAGCCGGTGCTGGCTGAACTGACGCGTCTCGGTATTGAGTGCAAGGAGCGCAGAGTCCCTGCCTCCTGAGATACTTGGTCTTGAAACTACAGGGGCGGCCTGACGGCCGCCCCTGTTCTATCGTTCCGATTCCAGAGTGAACTCGGGCAGGCCGAACCAGAACCCGGTCTGCTGGATATTGTCGATCTCAGCCTGCAGCAGGGCGTAGTGGGCCGCTTCCATTTCGGCCAGGCGGGCGAACATCGCGCGGGCGGATTCGGCCTGCACCTTCCGGCTCTGTTCTTCGTAGAACGTCTGGGCCGACCGCTCAAGGTCAAGCGCCGTGTTGAGGGCCGAGAGCTGGTTCTGGCCTTCGGCCCCGCGGATGCGCAGGGACTTGTCGGAGAGCCTGGGGACGATTCGCTCGATGACGGTCGGGTCCACCGAGGCCGGCTGCCATTCGCCCGACTGCGCCAGGCTCACCTGCTGGGTCTCAAGGAGGCGCATATGCTCAAACTCATCGGTGGCGAGCCGGACGAACATCTGTTTGCCCGAGCTGTCGTGGGTGTCCCAGGCGAATCCCAGGTAGTTGCGGAGGCTCCGCTTCTCAGCTTCTACGCCGGTTGCCAGCGCGGCCAGAGTCTCAGGGTCGGTCATTTCTGGCAGGTCTGCAGGAATCCGGTCAGCTTGCGTACGTGTGCCCTTTCTTCTCGAACCAGACCTTCTATTGCGGGCCGGTTCAGGGGCGGGACCATGTCTGCTGCCTCAAGGTAGAAAACCAGTGTCTCTTTCTCGAATGCCAGAGCCAGCTTGACCGCCTGCGAAGTGCTCTTTGCGTCCTTGGCCAAGGAAAGCGCCTTGTCCGGGCCGAGGAAGTAGCGCGAATCGGTCACAGCCTTCAGGTAGAGCGCCACTTCCTCCCAGTCGGCCGGTGTCTCATCCGCCGCGACCTTGATGGTCTTGGCGATGTCTTCGAAAACGCGGATGTGCTTGTTCTCCTCGTCCGCAAGATACGAGAACAAGCCCTTCAGATTGTCGTCCTTGGTCTGTGCTGCGACAGTCTCATAGAAGAGCTTGCCGCCCCTTTCGGTCTGCACGGCCATTTCCATTATCTCGGTTGCTGAGTAGCTCATCGGCATGTTTCCTCCGTGTGGTTCAGACTGGCTTCTCGGACGGCCGGAAGCGTACTGGCGGTTCGAGCCATCCTGAAATCGTAGGGCGCCGCGCGGCGCTGTCAAACGGAGCGGAGCAGCCCGGAAAGCAACATGAGACCGCCAACGACGCCAAGAGCGCGAAGAAGGAACGGATATCCGCAGACCACACGGATTCCCGACTTCGGTTCAGAGCGTGGGTTGGGAGCTTCCCCAGCCCGGCTGGGGCCGTGCATTTGACACGCCCCGTCTGAAAAGCTAGAATCCCATTCGTCATGACTGAGTCCCGCGCTGGTCTGACAAATGGGGTAGGCAGTCGGAAGCCCGCCCGCGGTTCTCGGTCCATTCGGTTCAGCACTAAGGAAACGGACAAGGAGGATAGCCTGTGAAAAAGTCAGTGTCGCTGCTGTTCGTGGTCGCTGTTAGCGTCGTAATGTTCGGACTGCCGACGTTCACCCAAGCGGAGGAGTTCGTCTATGCCAAACGAGTGGCGCTGGGTTTGCAGGGAGGTTCTGTTGGGTTCGGCCCGACTATTGAGTACTGGCCCAGTGACAACCTCGACTTGTCCGCCAAGCTGAGTTGGATCGGCTACTACTCCGCGATCGGGTTGCGTGGGACCTACCTGCTCGACAACCGGATAGAGATCATCAGTTGGCCGGCCCGACCGTATGTCGGTGCCGGTGTCGGTTACCAGTCCTGGTCCGCCTTCGGCTACACGGCTTGGGGAGGGCCCGGTGTGGAAGTCTTCGGCGGCCTGATGCAGCCTTTGACAAAGAACTGGAACCTACGGGGAGAGGTACAGGCAGCGTACTACGTCATCAGTTGGCCGGGTGGATACGCCGGTACGCGCGGCTTCCCGCTCGGAATCAACTTCGGCATTTTCTACCACCTTGGGGGTTGAGCGAGCCGACGGAGTCGGCCAAGACAAGTAGTTCGATAGGCTCAGAGTCGTGGGGGGGGGGGGGGGGGGGGGGGGGGGGGGGGGGGGGGGGGGGGGGGGG
>CAZSUX010000093.1:0-10043 GCA_964610135.1 uncultured bacterium
CTTTCAGAGGAGCTTTGACGCGAGCGTTCGACGGAGCTTTGCAGCAAGCGATGTGAGAAGCGATGCGTCGAGCTTTGAGACGAGCGATGCGCGAAACGATGTGACAGGCATTGAGCTGAGCGATGGAGGAAGCGATGAGCTGAGCCTTCGAGCAAGCGTTCTACGATGCTCTCCAGCGAACTCTGAAACAAGGTTTCCAGCGAGCTTTCAGAGGAGCTTTCAGAAGAGCAATGAGTGCCGAGCGCGACATAGACTTGCCCGACTTTCGTCGGGTGTTGTTGCCGGCCGGTCGCGAGTCTAGGCGCGCGTGCAGAGCGCGCGGCCTTCGGCAAAGGCCTTGAGGTTGAGTTCGACAACCTTGGGCTTGACCAGGCGGGTGATGGCTTGGTGGTAGGCCTCTTCCGGGAATTCGATGGAGCAGGAGATTGCCCCGAGCATCACCACGTTCTGCACCCGGGCGTTGCCGAGCTTGAGGGCGGTCTCGAACGCGGGTACCGTTTGCCGGTTGGGCGCGCGTTGACTGCGGTCGGGGTTTTGGGTAATCTGTTGCGTGGCACGCAACAAGGTCATCAAGGTCGTTTCGGTCGGCGTAGACGTGCTGTTCCTGAAGGAAGGCAAGTACGTCGTCGCCTACGCTCCCGCACTTGAGTTGTCTTCCTACGGTAAGAGCGCGCCGGCGGCAAAGCGGGCGTTTGAGGAGGCCGTCGCCATTTTCCTCGACGCGACTGAGCGGAAGGGGACGCTGGAGCGAGTGTTGCTCAAGCTCGGTTGGACCCTGTCGCGGAATCGGTACGAGCCGCCCCGCTGGACTGCCGGGGAATTGCTGCGCCTCTGTAAGGCGAGGCCGATGCTCGACTCGGTGACCGAGGACGTCAGAATCCCACTGGTAGCCGCGACGTAATCGGGGTAGCTCCCTGAAACAGGTCGAGACCGCGCTGTTTCGCCGGTTCCTGAAGGGCCTGGGCCTGGTTCACAAACGAACAAGCGGCAGCCACGAGATCTGGGACTACCGGGATGAGTCGAAACTCGACCGGCCGGTAGTATTCCGCGGAGACGAAAAGGAAATCCCGCCTACTCATATCAGGACCAATCTTAAAACTCTGGGTTTGAGTTCCAGGGAGTTCGAGGAACGCACCAGAAAGCTCTAGTCCGGACAAAACCGAGAACGCCGTCCATAACGCGGCTGCGCCGCGAGTTACCATTCACCAAACGAGATCCTTCCATCAGTGTCAGGGCGACTCGGCGTCGGTTTGCAGTATCGGCAGGAACCTGCGATTAGCGATTCCGGGCGAATGAGCACCGGGGTTGGGGCTCCATGCGCGGACTCGGGGCGGGCTGCTACTGACCGCAGAGCGCGCGGCCTTCGGCAAAGGCCTTGAGGTTGAGTTCGACCACCTTGGGTTTGACCAGGCGCGAGATGGCCTGGTGATGGGCCTCTTCCGGGAACTCGAGGAAGCGGGAGATTGCTCCGAGCATCACCACGTTCTGGACCCGGGCGTTGCCGAGCTTCAGGGCGGTCTCGAACGCGGGGACGCACACGGCACTACGCATTACGCCTGACGCATCATGCCGGACATGCTCAGCCAGGAGCTGGCCGAGTTTCTCGTCGGTTGGCCGTTCGACGACGCCGGTAGAGATCGGCAGCGGGTCGATGCGGTGCGTGTCATAGATGAGCCGGCCGTTGGGACCGAGGAAGTGGATGTAGCGGAGTGCCTCCATCATCTCGAAGGCCACAATGACGTCCGCGGTTCCTTCTCCGATGAGCGGGGAGTAGACCTTCGGCGCATAGCGGATGTGGGTCGTGACCGAGCCGCCGCGCTGGGCCATGCCGTGGACTTCGGATTTCTTGACGTCCAATCCGGCGGACAAGGCAATCTCGGAGATGATGTTGGAGAAGAGAATGACGCCCTGGCCACCGACACCAGATACGAGGATGTTCACTTGGCACCTCCGGTAGGGGACGAGGGACTAGGGGTTAGGGGCGAGGGGCCGATTGCCGACTTCGGGCAGACGTCCGCGCACATGCCGCAGCCGACGCAGATGTTGGGTTCCACAACGGCCTTCCCACGGCTTGGGACCGGCTCGGAACTGCTTGGGACACGATCCGAAACATCGGACGTTTCGGTCATGTCCCGCGCCTCGTCGGCGAAGGAGAGCGCCGGGCAGCCGAGGCTGATGCAGGTCTTGCACCCGACGCACTTGGCCGGGTCGACCTGCATCGGCGTCTCGCGGAGCTTGATGAGCAGGGCGCAGGGGCGGCGCGAGACGATGACTGCCGGGCCGGGTTCGGCGAGGAATTCGCGTACCTGCTTGCGGGTCGTCTTGGTCTGGTAGGGGTCGACCGTGAGGATGCGTTTCACGCCGCAGGCGCGGGCCAGTTCGGCCGGGTCAACGGCGGTCGTCTCTTTGCCCATCAGGGTCTTGCCGGTGCCGGGGTGGGGCTGGTGACCGGTCATGCCGGTGGTGCGGTTGTCGGTGATGATGGTGATGACGTTGGACTGGTTGTAGACGGTGTTGATGAGGCCGGTGATGCCGGAGTGGAAGAAGGTGGAGTCGCCGATGACCGCAACCCGGCGGCGCGGGTCGGTGTCGCCCAGCGCTTTGTCGCAGCCGTGGGCGGCGCTGATTGACGCGCCCATGTCGATGCAGGTGTCCATGGTGCTGTGCGGCGGCAGCCCGCCGAGGGTGTAGCAGCCGATGTCGCCGCCGATGAAGAGCTTCTGCTTCTGCAGGGCCCAGAAGATGCCGGTGTGCGGGCAGCCCGGGCAAAGGGCCGGGGGCCGGTTAGGTAGACCCTCGACGGGGGACGAGGGACGAGGGGCGGGGGACGAGGGACTGAGGAATGATGACAGGGAGGAGCGGAGGACGCGCGGGCTCAGTTCGTTGGTGCGGGGGAGCTTGTCCTTGCCCGTGGCTTTGATTCCCAGCGCATGGACCTGGGTTTCGATGAACGGGTCCACCTCTTCGATGACCACGAGGTCGTCCACGGTGCCGGCGAACCGGCGCACGAGGTCGCACGGAAACGGCCAGACCATGCCGAGTTTGAGGAACGAGGCATCGGGGAAGACCTCGCGGGCGTACTGGTAGGCGACTCCGTCGCAGATGACCCCGCGTTGTTTCGAACCCTGCTCAATCCGGTTCAGGTCGCTTGCCTCATTCCAGGTAAGAACCCGGTCCAGCCGCTGTTCGAGGTCGACGTGGCGCACGCGGGCGAACGCCGGCAGGATCATGGTCTTGGTTATCTGTTTCTCGTAGCCTTTGCCCGGCCGGGCCTGGCGTTCGCCGAGTTCAACGATACAACTGGAATGGGCGATGCGGGTGGTGATGCGCACGATGACCGGGATGTCGAACTCCTCGGAGATGTCGAATGCCCGGCGGGTGAAGTCCTTCGCTTCCTGTGAATCGGAGGGGCAGAGGACCGGTACTTTGGCCATCAGGCCGTAGTAGCGGTTGTCCTGCTCGTTCTGCGAGGAGTGGAGTCCCGGGTCGTCGGCGGTGACAATCACCAGCCCGCCGCGCGCGCCGATGTAGGCAGCCGAGAAGAGCGGGTCGGCCGCCACGTTCAGGCCGACGTGTTTCATCGCGGCGAGCGCCCGGACGCCGGCGATCGAGGCGCCAAGCGCGACCTCGAGGGCTACTTTCTCATTGGGAGACCATTCGCTGTAGACTTCTTTGTAGGTTGCCAGGGCTTCGAGGATTTCGGTGGATGGTGTGCCTGGGTAAGCAGCCGCCACGTGGCAGCCTGCTTCCCAGGCTCCCCGGGCTACGGCTTCATCCCCGGAGAGCAATTCCTTTGTCATAGCTTCGTTCCTTTTCTTTGCCGGTCAGGACCGCGAGCAGGCGCGCGGCCAGCGCCGACATCTCTTCTTCGCCCGGGTACACGAAAACCTTCAGCTTGAGCGGGGCAAGCCACTTCTTCAGGTCGGCCAGGAATCGCTTCGAGAGGGTGAGGCCGCCGGTGAGGATGATGCCGTCGGGCTTGCCTTCGCAGGCCACGACGTAGGCTCCGATTTCCTTGGCCGCCTGGTAGACCAGCGCGCGATAGACCAGCTCCGCCTGCTTGTTGCCGCCGGCCACCGCTACCTCGACCCGGCGGATGTCGCCCGTGCCGAAATACGAGACGAGGCCGCCGCGGTTCGTCAGCAGGTTCATGAGCGCCGGTTCCGTGTACTGGCCGGAGAAGCAGACGCGGACGATTCCCGAGAGGGGCAGGCTGCCGGAGCGCTGCGGCGAGAACGGCCCGTCGTCATTGGCATTGGTTGCATCAACCTGCCTGCCGCCGACGTGCGCGGCAACGGTGATGCCAGTCCCGAGATGCGCAACCACGAAACGGCACTTCTCGTAGGGCTTCTTGAGCTTCTTTGCCGTTGCCTGCGCCACGGTGCGGCAGCTCAGGGCGTGTGAGAGCGCGATTCGTTGGATGCCTTTGAACCCGGATATGCAGGCGATGTCGCGGAGCTCGTCGGTGGACTCCGGGTCGACAAAGTAGGCGGGTATGTTCAGCTCCTGCGACAGCTCGAACCCGATGAGCGGGCCGAGCAGCGCCGGATGAAGGGTCTGGTACTCACCGTGCCGGATGTCGGCGGCGACCCGCGGCGTGATGCGATAGACGCCGCCGGGAAGAGGCTTCAGCGGCCCGCCGCGCGTGGCGATCGCCTGCAGCCGGGTCGGATCGAAATCGTGCTTGTCCAGGACCGAAAGTACCGCGGACTTGCGTAACTCGTACTGGTCAAGAGAGTGGCCGAAACGGACAAGCTGGTTGGGTGGGTGTTCGACGGTTTCGGAAAGCACGGACTTCGTGCCATTGAAGACGGCTACTTTCGTGGACCCACCGCCGGGATTGATGACCAGAATCCACATTTGTATCAGTGTATACCGGCGGGTGCTGAAGTCAAATGATTGGCCGGAGACCTGATATTGGAGCCGCGAAGGCACGAAAGACACGAAACCGACGCGGGCGGATAGGGCTCTGTTCTATTTGACTTGGCATCGGTGGCCCCGGTCGGACGGTGCGTTTGCCTCGCGTCAGACCGGCCCGGCAGCGATCAGGGCCTTGTGGAAGTGCAGGTGCAGCAATGCGGGGGAGAAGCCGGCCCGGCGCAGCCAGCGGAAGTACTGGTCGAGAGTCGCCGGGTATTCGTCGTCCTTGTGTTTGGGGTCGGCGAAATGCGTGGAGTACTCGCCGGCCTCGACTCCGTGGAGGCGCTGGAGGCGTTGGAGCACGCTTTGATACGGCTGGCGCAGACTGTGGTTGTCTGTGGCCAGACGGTCGATGATGAGGAGCAGGCCGGTGCGCGCGATCGCACTCCGGCAGGAGCGGAACAGCCGGCGTTTTGCCGGATGTGGCAGTTCGTGGATGACATTGACGCTGACGATGAACCGGAAGGGCCGGCCGGGCAGCCTGAGCGGAGAGAGGCGGCCAAGGTCGGACTGGACGAAATGGCACTGGTCCGCGTAGTCCTTCAGCTTATCACGGGCGAATTCGAGCATCACGGGCGAGCGGTCAACACCGGTGAACCGGGCCACGGGCAGGCTGTTGAGAATCAGCTTCTCGGTCTTGCCGGTCCCGCACCCGAGGTCGAGGATGCGCGCGCCTTTGCGGTAGCCGTCTTTGACAACGGTCGCCAGGATGTCGAGTTGCTCGGAGCGCAGAGGTGTGGGCGGCCGGGCGTCCCAGACCCGGATGAAGTCGCGGTCGCCCCAGTGGCCGGGCATGGATGAGGAATGACTAGTTGGCAATTTCTAGCTCCTTGGGATTCAACTAGTCATTAGGAATTCGCCATTCGCTACTAGCCTTCTAGTGTTCACTCGTCCTCACTTGCCTGCAGTGAGCCACTTGACTGCCTGCTTCAACGGCTCCTCCGCGACCGTGTGGCCGCCCTTGAAGTCCACGAAGGTGACGTTGTACCCCTTGCGCTTGAGAAAGTCGCGCGTGGTCGTGCCGTACTTGTAGTCGACGACACGGTCTTCCTTGCCGTGGGAGGCGAAGATTCTCAGTCCTTTGGCCGCGGCGTAGTCGGCAGGGCCGAAGCTCGTGGTGTCGAGCCCGCCGCCGAAGCCGATGATGCCCTTGAACAGCGTATGGTGTTTGATGCCGGTCGCGTAGGCCATGCCGCAGCCCTGGGAGAAGCCGAGCAGCCACGTACCGGTCGTGCGGTAGCGGACGGCCAGTTGTTCCGCGGCCTCGGCTACGTAGTCGGTTGAGAACCAGGCTGACCGCTCATGGACTGTGGAGTCAGACTTGCTCCAGGTGGTCCAGGAGTAGCCGAGGTCCCGGCCGGCACCGAACGGGTAGGGCGCCTGCAGGCAGACAAAAATGAGCTCAGGGTTGCCGGCCCGCTCGTAGAGTCTGGTAAATGACTTCGGGGTTGCGCCGTAGCCGTGCAGCCCGATGACCAGCGGGTATGCCCGGGTCGAGTCGTAGTTGTCGGGTAGCCGGACGTAGCCGGGTACGATGCAGGCGGCTTCGACGTCGACCTGCAGGCCGGCCCGGGCGTTGGCGCTGTCGGCCAAGTCGGCGAGACTGTCGACCGCAGCGGCGAACAGCGGCCGCGAACGGACCGAATCGAAATCCGGGTCCCGTTTGACGTGGCCGATGTCGTCGAATCCGGCGCGGAATGCACGCTTCAGGTAGAGCGCGGCCAGGCTGTCTTGTTTGAGCAGCCCGTAGCAGCAGGCGAGGTTGTAGATGTCGCTGGAATTGGTGATGTTGTGTTGCAGGGCAGTCAGGTAGAGGCGGGCAGCTTCGTTGTACCGGGCGGCCTGGTAGGTGGCGTTCGCTGCCCGGATGGTTGAGTCGAGCGGGAAGTCGAGGAAGTCGCCCGCTCTGGGGTTCAGTTCGTTCACCGCAGGTTGAGCCCAGGCGCCGGTCACAATCGTGGCGAGGGCTATTGCAGTCAGCAGTCTCATAGGGTGCCTCCTTTGCGGCGTCAGACTGCGGCGTTTCTGACCTGCTCGGCAATCGAGTCGAGCTCCGGTTCGCTGAAGGGGGGCTTCATGCGAGCCTGCGCGAAGTGGTGCATCGCCAAGGTCTTGTCGAGCAGGTTCTCTTCGCCTTTGATGCTCGGGATCAAGAGCATGTGCAGGTGCGGGACGCGGGTGCCGCGGATGAGCATCGTAACGTACTCGCAGTCGAAGGCGTGCTTGAGTCTGCGGGCGGCCACGTAGCAGGTCTTGAGAAAAGGACCGGCGATGCCGTCCTCAGGCTCGATGTCGGTGAACCACTCCACATGTTTCTTCGGAATCACGAGCGTGTGACCGCGGGAGATGGGATAGCGGTCGAGGAACGCGAGTGTGTGCTCGTCCTCGTAGACTTTGCGGGCCGGGGCCTTGCCGGCGACTATCTGACAGAAGATACAATCAGGCATCTGGTCTGCTCCTTACCAGTTGGTCGGCTTGCAGATGATCTCTCTCACACGGGTCTCGAAGAACTGTCGCGAGTGGGCGGGGCGGATGACGATTGCAGTGTCTGCACCCGAGCCGGTGCCGGCGATTGAGACGACGTCCTTGCCGTGTGGAATCAGCCCGGCGTCGAGTGCCATCACGGCGATCTCGACCGCCACCTTGGTGCCTTCGCCCAGCGTACGATAGGTGAATGCTATCGTCTCGGCTGGGCCAAGGCCGCCGAACTTGAGACGGATTGCCCGCTCGACGCCACCAAACAGGTGCGTGGTCCTCAGGACTGGGATGCCGGAGGCGGCCAGCTTGTTTTCCACGGAGTCGGGTAGTTCATTCCGACCGAACTCCTTGAAACCGGCGCGGTGGGTGACACAGACTGCCTCGAAGTGGGACGGCAGCATCCCTGCCAGTTGCAGTGCAGTCCTGCCACTGGTGGAAGCGACAACAAAGTGCTTGATCCGAAGCTCTCGGGCGCGGTCCAGCGAGGCCTTGAGTGTTGCCCGGGTTCGGGTTGTTTCACTGGTCTTTTTCATCCGGTGATGGCTCCTTTCGATACGCGGGCTGATGATACCGGCCCTCCCAGCTAGGGTCAAGCATAAGGGGCGACACTAGTGCCGCCCCTTGATTCGATTGAGCCGGGTCTACTTGACCGGCTCCCAGTTGAGGTCGAGGATGGTGTTGGTCGAGCCCTTGGTGCGGAAGCAGGCTTTCACCTTCATACCGATCTTCGCCTCGCCCTTGGCGAGGTAGCCCTTCATGATGGTCGCAGCGCCGGGTAGCTTGACGTCGATCTGGTAGTACGGGTAGGAGATCTCGATGCCGTGGCCGGGGTATTCGACGTGGGTGAACGTGAAGATCTCGCCGATCACCGGGTTCTTCAGCTGGACCCACTTCATGCGGGTGTGGCAGTCCGGGCAGTCGGCGCGGGGCGGCAGCCAGTATCCTGTCTCGCAGCCCGGTGTTTTGCACTTCGTGGCCATCAGCTTGCCCTTCTTCAGTCCCTCGAAGAACGGGGAGAGCAGGCCGTAGGTGTGGTGATGCATCAGCGTACGAGGCCACTGGATGACCATTGCCGGGCTGGTCTTTTCGATGACCATCGGCACGCCCGTGAACTTGATGGCCGCGGGCTTGGCGGCAGCCTTCTTCGAAGCGGGCTTCGACTTCTTCACTGTCTTCTTGACTGTCTTTTTCGTTTTCTTCATTGCCGCCTCCTAGTGCTTCACCTGTTCGGGGTTTTCGAGAATGCCGCAGGTGACGTGTGAACCGACCCCGGCGTGCGATATCCAGAGCGCGCGGCGACGTTTCTTTATCTGGAGCGACTTCCAGTCCCTGGGTCTCTGCTTGCCGAACCGGGTCCACATCTTCTGGTCGCCGTGGAACTTGTCGTACTTGCCCTGCAGCTGCCAGAAGCATTCGACGCCCTGGAAGATGCCGGTCGCACCCACCGCGTGCATGGTGCCGAGCAGGCCGCCGGACAGGTTCGAAGGACAACGGCCGCCGTAGTAGGCATCGCCCGACGTAATGTACTCCTCTTCCTTGCCGTAGGGACGGAGGCCGATGTCGCCGTAGGTTTGGAGGTCGGAGATGGTGAATGCGTCGTGGAGTTCGACCAAGTCGAGGTCCTCCATCGGTTCATTGATGCCGGCCATCCGGTACGCCATGTAGGCGGCGAACCGCGAAGCGAGGAAGCTCTGGAAACCTGGGTAGGGCTCCTGGTACTTCTTTTCCATCCAGTCGTACATCCCCGGCTTTTCGTTTGGCAGCAGGGGGACTTCCATGTTGCGGCGGTCGGCCACACGCAGGGTGTGAGTGCCGCCGGCTATCTGGAGCCGCATCGGGTGGTCGGAGAGCTTGTATGCTGTCGCCTCGTCGCAAAGCAACATCGCGGCCGAGCCGACGCTCATTACGCAGCACTCCAGCATCCGGAGCGGGTCGCAGACCATGCGCCCGTTCAGCACTTCCTCGACGGTGTGCTTGCCCGGGTTCTGGGCGAACGGTGAGGAGCAGGCGTAGCCGCGATTCTTGACTGCGATGGCGGCGCGGATCTCCTCTTTCACGTCGAAGATATGGGCGAAGCGGCGGGCCATCGGCGCATAGTAGGCCGCGTACATGCGGGCCATGCGGGTCTCGAAGTCCTTGCAGGCAGCGCACGAGATGTAGAAGTTGCCGGTGCGGGTGTCGACTTCGTCCATCCGTTCCCAGCCGAGCACGAGACAGCAGTCGGCGTAGCCGGATGCGATCATGGTTGCGCCGGCAAGGGTCGTGTAGCCGCCGGTCGCGCCGCCGGTCTTGACCCCGATGTTGGGAAGTGGGTCGAGCCCGAGGTAATCGTGGATCTTGGCTTCGCAGAGCAGCTGGTCCTGGAAGTGATCGGCGAACTCGCCGTAGCAGGCCATGTTGATGAGGCCCTTCACTTCGAACGGGCTCATCTTGAGGTCGTTTTCCTCAAGCAGCATCTTGAAGGCCATCATCGTCAGCTCTTCCAGCTTGTACTCCGGGTAGTGTTTGCGGTAGTCGGTGGTTCCAGCCGCAACCACGTACACCGGTCGCTGGAATTTGGGAACGCGGAGGTTCCCGGGTTTGAACTTTATCATAGACTTCCTCCTGGTGTCGGTTGCGCCGAACGGCGCAGCCGGGTTGATTAC
>CAZSUX010000094.1:0-9958 GCA_964610135.1 uncultured bacterium
GCGGAAGACGTAGGCCTTGCGCGTGCCATCTTCCCCGACGGTGACCTTGGGGTTGGTCGAGGTCGGAGTAATCATCGGTATCTTCGCGCTCTGGCACTTGTCCGAGAGCGGCACCGAGCACTTGGACGACACCGAGCCGATGACTACAACCACTCGGTCCATGTCGATGAGCTTGGAGCCGGCGTTGCCGGTTTCGGTCGGGTCGTTCTTGTCGTCGGTCGCGACGACGTCTATCTTCCTGCCGTTGACGCCGCCGGCCGCGTTGACCTCTTCGATGGCGAGCATCGCGCCGTTGCGGGCCGACTCGCCGAAGGTCTTGATGTCGCCGGTCAGGGGCACGACCAACCCGACTTTGATGGCGGCACCGGCGCCGCCGGCCTTGCCGGTGCTGCCGGCATTGCCGCCGCAGGACAGGCCGGCGACGATTGCCGTCGCGGCCAACACGGTGAGTAGCTGTCTCATTCTTGCCTCCTTGGGTTAGCGAGCGATGAACGATGAATGATGAGCGATGAATCCGGGCTCGGGCTAGACATCCTCTCCTCCGGCAGTGACTACATTCGCAGACCGGTAGCGGGACAGGAAACCACTCGACCAGTTCTCGAATCCGCCCTGCTCAATCGCGGTCCGGATGCCCTGCATCAGCCGCTGGTAGAACCGGACGTTGTGCAGGGTCAGGAACTTCGGCCCGAGCGCCTCTCCGACTACAAACAAGTGACGCAGATACGCACGCGTGAAGTTGCGGCAGGTGTAGCAGTCACACAGTGGGTCAAGCGCGCCCGGGTCGTCGGCGTGCCGGCTGTTCCGGATGGCGACCCGACCTGAGCTCACAAACGCGGTGCCGGTGCGGCCGTTGCGGGTGGGCAACACGCAGTCGAACATGTCCACCCCGAGCCGCACCGCGGCGATGATATCCTCCGGGTAGCCGGCGCCCATCAGGTAGCGCGGCCGGTCAATCGGCAGCAGAGAAGTCACGCGTCCGACCATGTCATAGGTGACTTCCGACGGCTCGCCCAGACATAGTCCGCCGATTGCATACCCGGGCAGGTCGAACTTCACAAGCGACCTCGCGCTGTCTTCCCGCAAGTCCGCGTAGGTAGCGCCCTGCACTATGCCGAACAGGTTTGTTTCGGGCTTGCGGGCCCGGGCGCACCGCTCTGCCCAGAGCGCGGTCCGCGCCGCTGCGGCTTCGGCAACCGGCCGGCTGACCGGATAGGGCGGGCATTCATCCAGGCACATCGCTATATCCGAACCCAGCGCCTCCTGGATTTCCACCACCAGTTCCGGTGTGAAGAGGTGCCGGCTGCCGTCAACGTGCGACTGGAACTCGGCGCCCTCGTCCGTCACCCGGGTCAGTGCCGCGAGTGAGTAGACCTGGAACCCACCCGAGTCGGTGAGAATCGGCCGGTTCCAGCCAATGAACTTCGCCAGTCCACCCGCGGCCTGAATCCGTTTGTGACCGGGACGCAGATAGAGATGATAGGTATTGCAGACGATGATCTCGGCGCCGGAATCGGCCACCTCGGTCGGAGTCAGAGTCTTGACCGAGCCCTGCGTACCGACCGGCATGAAACAGGGAGTGTGGACCACGCCGTTGGGCAGTCCTAACGTCCCCACGCGAGCCAACGACGTGGATTCGGTCTTCTCTACACGGAACTGCATCATCAGTGATTCGGCGTGGAAGTACGAAGAACGAAGTCCGAATGCCGAATCAAGCCCGAATGATCGAAGTCCGGAGCTGACTGGTCATTGGTCATTCATTCGTCATTCGGACTTTGAACTTCGTCATTCCCTCTGGGGGCTATCCCATTTCCAGCTCGGAGAATCCGCCGAGGTTGAGCTTGCGCGGCCTGTCACGCACGACCGAGTTCTCACCCAGTATCGAACCCTCAAGCAAGGTGTGCTGAACGACCACGCGCCGGTTGACGATCGAGTCCCAGATGATCGAGCCGTGGATGTCGGCATCAGCCCCGACCGATACGTTGGGACCGATGATCGAAGCCTGTATCTTCGCCCGGTCGTGGATGAACACCGGCGGAATGACAACCGTGCCCTGCCGAGGCTTGAAGTAGCTCTCCTTCGCCAGCAGGTACCGGTTGGTCTCGAGCATCGCCCCGCGGGTGCCGCAGTCCAGCCAGTGCTTGATGGTGCGAGTCTTTATCTTCGTACCGTCATCAACCATCAACTGCAGCGCATCGGTGAGCTGGAATTCGCCCTTGGTAGTGCGTCCCCGGGAGATGAGGCGATCGAGCGCACCGAACACCTGTCCCGAATCCCGGAAGAAGTAGACCCCGACGATGGCGAGGTTGGTCCGGGGCCGGTCCGGCTTCTCGACGAACCGGCTGACGTACCCGCCCTTGAGCTCGACCACGCCGAACCGGCGCGGGTCGGCGACTTCTCTCACTCCGATGACATTCTTGCGGCCCACCATCTTCGACATGTCGAGGTCGACGATCGTATCCCCAAGCAGAACCAGGATCGGCTCGCCGGCAAAGGCATCCTTCGCCCGGTAGACCGCGTCGCCCAGTCCTTTCGGGTCGGTCTGCCGCACGAAGCGGAACGGACAGCGGTACTCGCTCGTCAGGTAGTGCCTGACCTGGTCGCCCTGGGCCCCGACCACGACGATCACCTCGTCCGGTCGAGCCTTCAGCAGCCGGTCCATGATGTGACCGATGATCGGCTTGCCGGCTACCTGGAGGAGTATCTTGGGCGTCGTGTGCGTGTGCGGCTTCAACCGCCTGCCCTCGCCCGCCGCGGGAATCACTGCTTTGAACTGCATGGTTCAGCCTCGCTTCTGCGCCATGCGGCGCTTCAATTCGTCAATCCGCTTGATCTCCATCGCGTCCTTGCCCAGCAGCCGCGCCAGCTCGACCGACACCATGTCACCGAGCATGACCATCGAGAAGACCCTGGCGATGCGCGACCGGGCCTCAGTATCGAGGCAGATGGCCAGGTGGTAGGCATGCTTGGTGATGTCGAGCACCGACTCCAGTCGGTACCGTGTGCGCGGGTGGGTCTCACGGTCTAACAGGGCGACCACGACGACATTCCGGCCCGGGTGTCCGGGACAGCCCATACCGACAATCTCGTTGTGGTTGTGCTCGGGAAACGAGTTGGTATGACACAGCACTCCCGCATTCTCGTTGAGCTGGCAACGCCAGCGGTCAGCTACCGGGTCGAGCATCCGGCTAGTCGAGTACACGATCGGGAGCCGGCCGGCAAGGTGCTTCGCAATGGTGCGAGCTTTTCCCAGCCAAGGCTTGCACCGGCTTCGCATGAGCCGCACCGCCTCTTCGAGTCCGCGCTGGTGACTCTCGCACACGTTCAACCGCTCCAAGCAGGCCAGCAAAGTCGAGAACAGGTGTCCCAGCGCCGCGCGGGGCGGCATACCGGCCGGAACCGGGATGACCGGGTGTCCGGCCTTTGCCGCGAGCCGACCAAGTCTGCCGCCGCTGGTAATGACGATGATACGACAGCCCCGCCGGCGAGCCTGCGAGTAGGCGGACAGCGTTTCCTCGGTGTTGCCCGAGTAGCTGACGGCCACGAACAGAGTCTTCGCGGACACTGCGGCGGGGATGTCATAGTCGTTGCAGGCATACACGGGCACCCGAGACTTGTCGAGCAGCAGCCCCTGCGCGATCTTGGCGCCGATACCCGACCCGCCCATGCCTGCGACCGCCACCGCGTCGAAACGGCCGGGCCGGCCGACCCGGGCCAAGCATGCCGCCTTCGCGCCGGAGACCATCTGGTCGGGCAGGCTCATCACCAGTTGGAGCATCCGGTCTGTACCGTCGGACGGTTTCTTCATCTGCGTTTCTTTTCCTCAAACTGGAATCCGGCGAGTCGCGGGAACTTCCGGTCCATCTCGCGCCGGAGTAGATGCTTCACCTCCAGCGCGGTGCCCAGCTTCAACGCCTGATTCACGACCTCCGCCGCGACTCCGGCGTCGATGGTGCGGATGATACCCTTCGCTTCCGGAATGATGCCCGGGGAGACTGACATCTCATCGACTCCCATGCCCAGCAAAACGAGCATCCCTAACAGGTCGGACGCAAACTCACCGCACAAACCGGCCCATATCCCCTGCTGGTGTGCCGCGTCGATCGTCTGCTTAATCAGACGCAGCACCGCGGGATGGAAATGGTCGAACAGCCTTGCAACGTGTTCGTTCCCCCGGTCTACTGCCAGCGTGTACTGGGTCAGGTCGTTCGAGCCGATTGAAAGGAAGCTGCACTCGTGGGCCAACCGGTCGGCCATGATTGCCGCCGACGGCGTCTCGACCATCATGCCGACCTCGAAGTCCGGGTCGAACTCCACCCCTCTCGCCTTCAGCGCGTCCTTTGCCCGCTCCACCTCCAGCTTGGCTCGACGCAACTCCTCAATGGTCGAAACCATCGGGAACATCACCTTCACGTTCCCCACCGCCGAAGCCCGCAGTATTGCGCGGAGTTGGTCTCCGAACAGGTTTAGACTACGAAGGGACAGGCGGATAGCACGCAAACCCAGAAAAGGATTCGCCTCGCTGTAGCCGGCCAGCACTTTGTCGCCTCCGAGGTCGAACGTCCGGATAATAACCGGGTACGGCTTGAACAGCTTGGCGACCTCGGCGTAGACATGGAACTGCTCGTCCTCGGTCGGTGGCCGGCGCTTGGCCAGGTACATGTACTCGGTTCGGAACAAACCGACCCCGCGCGCGCCGTAGCGCTTTGCGGTCCTGGCCTCGGCGACGAACTCAATATTGGCCGACAGGTCAATGGTCCGTCCGTCCACCGTGACCGGGTCGCGGGTTGTCAGAACGCTGAGGGACTCACGGTAGACCCGCCGGCGTTCTATCTCGTCGTCGTATGCGCGCAGCCGGTTGGCGCTCGGGCTGAGAATCGCCAGCCCCCGATACCCGTCGACGAACGTCTTCCGACCATCGGTTACGGCAGAGCAGAGCGGACCGGTGCCGGCAACCGCCGGTATCTCCTTGGCCTTGGCCATGATTGCGGTGTGGGAAGTCTTGCCTCCGGCCTCAAGCACCAGACCGACGACCTTGCGTGGGTCGAGCAGTGCCGCCTCGGACGGCGGCAGATCATGGGCGAAAACCACGGTACCCGGCTCGACTTCGAGCAACGAGCACGAATCGTCGCCCAGCAGGTCGCGCATCACTCGGTTGGACACATCCGCGATATCGAACATCCTCTCCTTAAACAGCGGGTCTGCCGACTTCGCGACGGGTTCGGACATCAGCTTCACGGTCTGGGAGTAGGCGAACTCGGCGTTACGCCGGGCCTCGCGGATGAACGCCTCGGTGTTCCTTATCACCTCCTCGTCACGTATCAGCGTGAGCTGTACCTGTATGAAATCGGCAAAGTCGGATCCGAGGTCGCGCTTGACCTGCGTGTGAAGCGTGTGCAGCTCGTGCTCGGCCGCTGCCAGCGCCTGTCGGAACCGCTTCAGTTCGGCCGCTACCTCTGACGGCTCGAGCACCCTTTCCACCGGGGCAGGCACGTACTGACGATAGACGTGGGCCACGCCGATAGCGAATCCGGGAGAAACCGGTATGCCCCGGTAGCTCTTCTCGAGCCTACGCTTCATCCTGATCCAACGTCTCGAGCTTATGCTTCAGCAACTCGAAAGCCTCGCGCTCGTCCTCGCCGTAGACCTCCAGTCCTACGACGCTTCCCTTGGACGCGGCCAGCGTCAGGATGGCCAAGATGGACTTGCCGTTGACCCGCATGCCGTCCTTCACCAGCCGGATTTCCGACGAGTAGCGTTCCGCCACCCGCACGAAACCTGAAGCCGGCCGGGCGTGTAGCCCGACAACACCGCCGATGACGACCTTGCCTTTCGTCATGGAAGGCAACGGGGATAGAGAGGAAAAGAGAGGAAGGGCTCGTGCGACCGAACGGTCGCAGAGTCGCACACTAGATTGCTGGACCACCGGGTCACTTTCTGTATCACGCGCTTAAATATAGCCGCTTGCTGACAACCGTCAACAAATGAGGCGGCAAGACGGAGAGCACCAGACGTCAGCTACCCCCAGACCCACACTGCTTTGGTACTGGCCGCGAACCTCGGGTCGCGACGCTTGACGCTTCCGATGCTGTGATGATTGCCGTATCATCGCCGTGCCCAATAGCCCTTCCAGGCTCTTCCGGCAAGCGCCTCCAACGTTTCTCTGATGCCGCCTGTCCGCCAATTCTGACTTACGACATCTGCATTCCGGCTTCTGACTTCGCCGCAGGAACTAGCCACCCCTGCGTAACCAACAGTGTGACTCAGTCGACAACGAGATACTGCCGCTGGCTACAAGATATTGATATAGAAGATCTTGCGACGCTACAGCCTATCTTCAACCAGACTGCAAATTGACGATTGACAATCGGCCCATCTCCGTTACTATGTAAACGTATGTTTACTAGAGACAAGGACCGCAGAAGTCGGATTCTGGAGTTTGTCCGAACCTACACCGATGAACACAGTTGTGCCCCGAGTATCCGGGAAATCGGCAAGGCGGTTGGCATCAGGAGCACCAAAGCGGTGAAGTACCATCTCGATATACTGGTAAACGAAGGCCTCATCAAACGTACTCCCCGGCAGGCCCGTGGTCTTTCGACCGCGCACCAGCCCGATTCCTTGCCGCTGATCGGCCGGATTGCAGCCGGCTCTCCCCTGCTCGCAGTCGAGAACGTCGAAGCCCAGGTTTCGCTCAGCCGGTTCCGCGATTGCTTCCTGCTCAGGGTCAAAGGCGAGAGTATGAAGGGCGCCGGCATCATGGAGAATGACATGGTGGTGGTCCGACCGCAGTCTGCCGCCGAGAACGGAGAAATCGTGGCCGCCCTGCTCGGCAATGAGGCTACGGTCAAACGTCTCAATAAGCGCCGGGGCCAAGTCGTCCTCGAACCGGAGAACCCTGAGTTCGAGCCGATTATAGTCAGCCCGGACCGGGAGGACTTCCAGCTAATCGGTGTAGTTGTCGGCCTGCTTCGCAACTACAGATGACACGTGTCATTCTGAATGAAGTGAAGAATCTTCGACTCCAAAGACTCTTCGCTGCGCTCAGAGTGACTTATTAGCATAAGGAGAAGAAATGAGTACATCAGCAGCATTCCAGACCTCATTCTGGCCGGTTGAAGACAACCCGGCCGGAGAGACTGAACTGGAGGAGGCCGAGGTGACGCATCACCGCCTCAGTGAGACTGTAAAGGTCTACGCGATATATGGGGACTGTCCCCGCCTGGGGACTGTCTCCAGGTTCCCGCATGACAAGCTCCGGCCGGTCATGTTCATCTGGCGCAACCGGGAGTACCGGGTTCAGGACGTTACCTATGTCTGGCGCGAAACCCAGGGCCAGGCCGAGGTGTACCATTTCACGGTCTCCGACGGCGCGAACGTGTTCGAACTCTCATACAACACCAAGGCGCTGGATTGGACGATAACCGGTACGTACTCGGAGTGAAGTCAAAAGGCAAAAGTCAAAGGTCAAAAGCCAAAACTTCAGAAGGCTTGAGCTTGGGCTTGAGCTTGGTAGTTTGCAGCGGCGGAAAGCGGTAGGCGGTTAGCGATGAGCGGGTTGGAGCGTGTGGTAATCCACGTCGACATGGATGCGTTCTTCGCGTCGGTTGAGCAACAGACATTCCCGTTCCTGCGCGGCAAGCCCATCGGCGTGTGCGGGGACCCGGACGGCCGCACGGTCATCGCCGCCGCATCTTACGAAGCCAAGCGACGCGGAGTCAAGACCGCGATGACCATACCCGAAGCGAAGAAACTCTGCCCGGAAATCATCCTCGTTTCCGGCCACCCGGCCAAGTACGTTGATACCTCGACCCGGATTCTGGCATTGTACGCTACGTTTACCGATCTGGTCGAGGTCTTCTCGATTGACGAAGCGTTCCTCGACGTGACCCAGACCGCGCATCTATTCCATGGCCCGGAGGAGGTCGCCCGCAGTATCAAGGCCTACATCAAGGAACACTTGGGCCTGACCTGTTCGGTCGGCATAGCCCCCAATAAACTCCTGGCCAAACTCTCCGGCGAGATGCACAAACCCGACGGCCTGACCATTGTCCGCCAGTGCGAAGTCGCGGCGCTGATGGAGAACCTTCCAGTCCAGGAACTGTGCGGCATCGGACCCAAGACCCAGGAAAAGCTGAACCGGCTCGGCATCAGGACCTGCGGCGAGCTGGGTCGGTACCAGGAGAAGCAATTGAACGGTGTCTTCGGTATCGTCGGCTCACACCTGAAGCATATGGGCCAGGGTGTAGACGACAACCCGGTCCTCCCCTATTACCACGAACCTGCCACCAAGTCCATGGGCCATTCATTCACACTGGACCGGGACACGCGCGACATGACGGAAATCCAACGCCACCTGCTGCAACTATCCGAGCAGGTCGGCCGCCGCCTGCGCCGGGACAACTTTGCCGGCCGGACGGTCTCGCTCGTGCTCCGCTACGCCGACTTCTCGACCTTCATCAAACAGCACAGCCTGAAGAACTACATCGACGACGGCCTGCGCATCTACCAGGTCGGCATCAAGCTCTTCAAGGAACTCTACCAACCGCCCCGGCTGGTACGGCTTCTGGGAATCAGCGTCTCCGGCCTGGTCCGCGACCTGAAGCAGACAACGGCATTCGAAAATTCCCGCGCCGGCTCGCTGTTCGGAACCATTGATGAGGTCAACAACAAGTACGGCGAGTTCTCGGTTGCCCGGGCGAAGCTCCAGGAGCGGACTCCCGGCCCGCGCGTCATCTCCCCTTCCTGGCGCCCGGGCGCACCCACTCCCGCAGCCCGATAACAGAAAGAGGGGCGGCAAAGCCGCCCCTCGATCGTGTCTATGTCTATCCGGCCTTACGGCTCGCGGATATCGCCATCCACGTAGTCGTGGATGTTATTGTCCGCCCTCAACTGGGCCGCACTTGGATGCTCGGAGCCGGACAGGTAGATGCCGTAGGCACTGCTGTAGCCGATGTCGCAATTGGCGACCGTCGGCGTGCAGTTGTCGATGTAGACGTTGCCGTAGTTATCGCCGCCGTACCAGACATTGCAGTAGCCAAGCCGGCACTCGCTGTCGATTGCGTAGCTGTAGAAGGACAAGTGGCTCCAGTCGCCGGGCGAAGGTGGGTTCACCGAGCTGGTGAACGTAATGCTGTCGACAGCGGTGCCCTCGGCGATCAGCCCGCCGGGAGAGCCGTAACCGACATAGAATTCGGCGTTCGGGTTGAGCGCGATAGTGCAGCCCGGCTCGATCGTCACCTTGGCGTTGTCCTCGATGGCAACGTCATCGGTGACAACATAGGGCACGCCCTGGTTGAGCCAGGTGGCATCTGCATCAACTGTGGTCCCGTCGACCTCGATACCATTCTTGGTGTTGCCGGTAAGGGTGTTCCCGGTGCCGAGCGAGCCAACATGGTTGGCGCCGATGTGGAGTGCGTACTGACTGCAACCGGCGATGGTGTTGTTTGAGAAATCGC
Source organism: uncultured bacterium (assembly GCA_964610135.1). GTDB lineage: Bacteria > Hydrothermota > Tepidihabitantia > Tepidihabitantales > Tepidihabitantaceae > UBA2258. The sequence continues at coordinate 9,456 of CAZSUX010000094.1, forward strand.
CGAAGTAGCCGGTGTACGAAGCATACACACCGTTGTACCCGCTCTTCCGGACGAAGTTGTGGTCGAACTTGATGCTGGTCTGGTCGACCCTGACCGCGCCGTACTCCGCGCTGACCTTGCCGCCGAACAGCACGTTGCAGTAGGACATCCTGGCGGTGGAGATGGTGTAGCTGTAGAACCCGATGTTGTCCCAGAACCCCGGTACGGTATCGGTCCAGGCGGTGAACGTAATCGGCGATGCCGCCGTGCCGACCGCGATGATAGAGCCCGGGGACGAATACCCGCAGTGGAATTCGACGCCCGCGTTGAACGCGATAGTGCAGCCCGGCTCGATAGTCACGGTCGCGTCATTGTTGATGGAAACGTCATCGGTGACAACATAGGGCACGCCCTGGTTGAGCCAGGTGGCATCTACATCAACTGTGGTCCCGTCGACCTCGATACCATCCTTGGTGTTGCCGGTAAGGGTGTTCCCGGTGCCGAGCGAGCCAACATGGTTGGCG
>CAZSUX010000095.1:0-8478 GCA_964610135.1 uncultured bacterium
CGGACGTGAGCAGCGCCGGCGTGAGTGCCGACGTGCGGGTAACCCAGGTCTACAAGACCGACGGGAAGAAGCCGATTGAGGCGATCTACACCTTCCCGGCCTCGACCCGGGCCGCGGTCTACGCCATGAAGATGACCATCGGCGACCGGACGATTGTCGCCAAAATCCGCGAACGCGAGCAGGCGCGGAAGGAGTACGAGGTCGCGAAGCAGCAGGGCAAGAGCGCCTCGCTGCTCGAGCAGCAACGGCCCAACGTCTTCCAGATGAACGTCGCCAATATCATGCCCGGTGACTTCATCACGGTCGAGATGTCCTACACCGAGCTGCTGGTGCCGACCGACGGCGTCTACGAGTTCGCCTACCCGACCGTGGTCGGCCCGCGCTACTCCAACGTCAGCGAGAAGGAAGCGCCCAAGTCCGAGAAATGGGTCGCGTCTCCCTATCAGCACGAAGGCGAGCAGCCGTCCTACACCTTCGGCATGGCCGTGGACCTTTCCTGCGGACTGCCGATACAGGAAATCACCTGCCCCTCGCACAAGACCAGCGTGAAATACACCGGCCTCAACTCGGCGGCGGTCCGCCTGGACGAGTCCGAAAAGGCCGGCGGCAACCGGGATTTCATCCTTCGCTATCGCCTCGCCGGCGGCAAGATCCAGTCCGGTCTGCTGCTGTACAAAGGCAAGGACGAGAACTTCTTCCTGCTCATGCTCCAGCCGCCCAAGCGGGTCGAGCAGTTCCAGATTCCGCCCCGCGAGTACATCTTCATCGTCGACGTCTCGGGCTCGATGCACGGCTTCCCGCTCGACATTTCGAAGACCGTGCTGAGGAACTTGTTCACCAACCTGCGGCCCAAGGACTACTTCAACGTCCTGCTCTTCTCCGGCGACAACGCAGTCCTTTCCGAGAAGTCGCTGCCCGCGACCAAGGAAAACCTTGAGAAAGCAATCAAGGTGATCGACGAGCAGCGCGGCGGCGGCGGGACCGAGATCCTGCCCGCGCTGAAGCGGTCGCTTGCCCTGCCGAAGGCCAAAGGAGCCTCGCGCAACTACGTGATCGTCACCGACGGCTACGTAACGGTCGAGACCGAGGTGTTCGACCTGATTCGCAAGAGCCTCGGCCAGGCCAACTTCTTCGCCTTCGGCATCGGCTCAGGCGTCAACCGCTACATCATCGAAGGCATGGCGCGGGTCGGCATGGGCGAGCCCTTCGTCATCGAGAAACAGGAAGCGGCCGCGGCCCAGGCCGAGAAGTTCCGCAAGTACATCCAGACCCCGGTACTGACCGACATCAACGTCAGCTTCCCCGGGTTCGACGCCTACGACGTCGAGCCGGAGCACGTGCCGGACGTGCTGGCCGAGCGGCCGATTATCATCGCCGGCAAATGGCGCGGCTCCGACAAGGGTTCAATCAAGGTCACCGGCATGAGCGCGCAGGGCGCATTCTCCCGGACCGTGAGCGTGGCTGAGTTCCCGCCCAACGCGGCCAACTCGGCGCTCCGCTATCTCTGGGCCCGGCACCGCATCCAGCTGCTGGCCGACTACAACAACCTGCGCGAAGACAGCGGCCGCGTGAAAGAAGTCACCCGGCTCGGCCTCAAGTACAACCTGCTCACCAACTACACATCGTTCGTGGCGATTGACCAGAAGGTCCGCAACGTAGGCGGCAAGCAGGAAGTGGTCGAACAGGTCCTGCCCCTGCCGCAGGGCGTCTCCGACTACGCGGTCGGCGGCGGAGCGGCAATGGGATACGCCGGGCGGGGCATGGCCAAGAGCGCGCCGATGTCCGTGATGGGACAAGCCATCTCCGCGGACGAGCTCAACGAGTCCGAGGCAAGCCCGACGCCCCCGCCGGCGGGACGCGTGCAGGTCGCGAAGGTCGAGATTCAGGGCGGCATGAGCGAGAAGGCAGTCAAGCAGCCGATTGAGAAGCAGCTCTCCGAACTGGTGAACGCGTACTCGTCGGAGCTCTCGTCCCAGCCCGGACTGCGCGGGAAGCTGGTCGTCGAGTTCACAGTCGGCGCAAACGGGTTCGTGCGCGACGTGAAGGTTGTGCTGAACGAGTTGAATCCGAGCCTCGGGCAGACCGTCATCCAGTTCATGAAGAAGCTCAAGATGACCAACTCCACGGTCAGCGACGCCACCGTCAAACTGACCCTCAACTTCAAACCATAGCGCTGCCACGTCTCCTTCGGCCCAGTGCGGGGAAGCTTGCCTTCCTCGCACTGGCCGTTGGAGTTCTCGTTTGTCAGTACATCGGCCAGGGTTGCGTTCGGCGGTTCTGCGAGGAAAGCCTCGCTGACGTCTCGGTTTTGGTGCTAGGGCTTAGTCTTGCCCGGCTGGCTCGCCGAGCGCAGCAGCGACCTCGGACTTCAGCTCGGGAATGCGGTTACGGACTATGTCCCAGACCGCCTCAAGGTCGACACCCATGTAGTCGTGAATCAGCACGTCCCGGAGACCGGCCATTCTCTGCCAGGGAACTTGTGGGTGCGTCTTGCGGAACTCCCCTGAGAGATGCTTGGTGGCCTCGCCGACTATCTCCAACTGGCGGACTATTCCGTCTTGCCAATGGAACTCCTTCAGGAAGGCCTCGTGTCCATGCGACGCATACTGCTCTATCCTCTCAATCGCATCCCGAATGTGCAGCAGATACGTCCGGTCGGACTTCAAAGCGCCGCGGCTTCCTTGAGCACCGCGGCCCGGATGTATGGGCTGACCGCGCGCTCGGTAACGACGTCTACTCCCCGGCCCAAAAGGGCTTCGAGGTCCTGCTTGATCGCCACGACGTCGAGCAGATCGCGGCCGGGCTCAAGGTCGACCAGCACGTCCACATCACTGTCCTGACGCTCCTCACCGCGGGCAAATGAGCCGAATATCCGAACCCGCCGCGCGCCGTGCGACCGGGCAATGCGCAGGATGTCATGACGGTGTCGTTCCAGCAACTCGCTCATGCAGGTTCTATTCTAGACTGCAGAACCACGCCGTCAAGGTAACGTCGGGTTCACGAGGCCATACGGCGGACTCTTGGCACTCGCGGCTGCAGCTCTCCCAGCCTCTGATGAGATCGCCCCGCAGGACTTGATGCACCGGCTGCGTCGTCGCGGTGAAGGTTGCTTTCAAACCGGAGCACTGACACGACTCCTGCGACCCGGTACGGGGAAGCTTGGCTTCCTCGCACTGGCCGTTGTGGTGCTCGTGGCCGGATGGCGGATCCTGCCGCGCGTGCTCAAGGAACAGCGGTTCCGGACCCACCGTCTTGACGAATCCCACCTGGTTGACCCGCGATACCGGGCCAGGCTCGAGGCGATGACGCCGGAGCAGGTCCAGCGCTATCTCGAACATTCCACCGATGCGGCCATCGCGGACTACCTGCAACGGCTGCTTCAGTTCTCGCGCGAACAGGCGGTGCTCGCCGCGGCCCCGGAAGGCAGCCGCGAAGGTGTGACGTTCATCATGGGCCAGGACCGGAACCCGGAGAATCGTTTCTACCAGGCTGCGACCGACTACTACCTGACCGACTCCGGCGCGCGAACCACGCATGTCGAGCGGAACCTGCGATGCCTGGCCGACGTACGCGACTACCTGCAGGCCCACCGTCCCGCCTCCGGGCCGTGGGGCGTCGTCAACATCGTTGTCCACTCCTACGAATGGGGCGGGCTGGCGGTGCCGGTGCGCGAGGGACAGGGTCGCACCGACCTGACCGCGCTCCGGCTCGCGATTGCCTCGGGCGACTTGAAACCGCTTGCCGACAGCGTGGTTGACTGCCGAACCGACTTCCGCATCCAGGGCTGCGCGCTGGGACGCGACACCGCCCTGCTCCGGCTGATGAGCATCGCCTTCGGTGGCAACGACCTCCAGCGGCCCAGAGTCGGGTCTTCGCGCAACTTCGTCTACTACGAGTCGCGGCGCGATGGCGGCTGGGTTGAATCAGCAGGGCAGTTCTTCGCCGAGTACTGGTACGTCGTCTACCGGAAAGGACAGCGGCCGGGCAACAGGGAACTGGCAAAGCGGTTTGCCGAACGCTATCCGGCCGATACGATTAACTGGCGGGCCGCCCTGGGCAGGTCCGGGCCGCGCCGGCCCGGCGACGCATACTACCGGATGCTCAGCCTGCCCGCGACCTGGGTTGCGGTCTACCCCGAGTCGGTCGCGCCGCCCCGCGTGCGTACGCCGGCCGCGCGCCGCGCATGGCTGGAAGCACAGACGGAATTCAACGGGCGGCTCAAAGGTCTCGGCCTTGAGCTTGACGACTTCCTCTGGAGCGTACGCGACACCGCGGTGACTGACAGCGGCACCGTGAAGCCGGCTATCCTCGCCGTCGGCCGGAGCACCATCGCCTGCATCCAGCGGGACGTGGTGATGCCGGACACCGCTCCGGGACTCGTGCGCCGGGTCTACGGCTCCGCGACCGAGCCGCTCTTCTGGCAGGAAGACGCGCCCGCGCACCCGGTCACCCAACCTCCCGGTTTCAACGTCGCCTTCCGCTGACCACCAGCTGCCCGCCGCCGCGAAGATACTCCTCGCCGAATAGTCCGGGCTGACCGCCGCCGCAGTCCGCCTTCCGTCACTGCAAACTGGTAACTGGGAACTGGAAACTCGCGCCCGCAGGGCGCGTGAAGGCTCCTCTGAAAGCTCCCTAGAAAGCTCGTCTGAAAGTTCCCTGGAAAGGTCCTTCAAGAGGTCTCTCAAAGGCTCCAGCAAACGCTTCGGTCAATGCTCGCAAGACTGCTCAGAAGACTGCTTCACGCATTCCTCCGCGCATCGCTTCGCACATCGCTCGGCTCAAGCCTTGAATCAAACCTCAACCTTAACCTTAACCTATTCCTCGTTCTTAGCCTCAGCCTATTCCTTGGCCTAAACCTCTACCTAAACCTCAGTCTATTCCTTCTTCGACTGCTACCCTCCGGGCAGTCTCCGGTTCGCTCCCCCCACGGAAAAACGCGCAGTTTTAACAAATCGGGGTCTGGCGCGGGTATAAGATAGTGAAGACAGAAGAAGGTGGTCCAGCGGTCTAGTGCTCAAGTGCTCTAGTGACCATCGGGCATTCGGAATTGCCGCCCTTGGGACTTGATTCGTCATTCGGACTTCGACATTCGTCATTCCGAGACGGACGAGCCCCTGAATAGCCAGAAGTCGTAAGTACATGAACTGCCGGCACTACCGGCAAAGGAGTCACACCATGGATAGTCTGCTCACCCCGGTTGATCTGAACCGGGAAACCACTCAGGCGCTGGACGAAATCCGCTCCGGCACGGAAAACGCGCTCTACGGCGCGGACTCGGCCCAGGCCGAGGAGAAAATCTACCGCTCGGTCCTGCCGCTGATTGAAGGCGCGGGCCTGCCGAGCGTCCACGTCATCCACTACCGCTGGTTCCTGCGCGAAGTCGCGCGCCACTGGCGCTCGCGCAAAGACCGGGACCTTGCCTTCCACCTCGAACTCTGCATCAGAAAATGGGTCAACCTCGGGCTCGAACCGCGCACGCTCCAGTTCCTCATCTGTGAAGCGCATCAGCGCCTGAAAGGCAAGTTCGAAGGACAAAGTCCAAATGACGAATGCCGGAAGGAACCTGTGGAATCCGTGGATGCGCGAAGTCTGCAGACCGCCAAGGCCGCCAAGGCTTGCCCTGAGCGGACCGCGCCGCAGGACGAGATTTCTCGACAAGCTCGAAATGACGAAGCGGCGCGGGGAGTCGAACGGGACGCCAAGGGTCCGGATTCTGACACTAGAATCCTGGAATCCTCTAGTCCTGGGATCCTGCCTGACGATTCCTCGGCTCCCGGAGTCCTGCGATGAAACCCGATGCTCGCCGCCTCAACTCAGTCGACCGCGCCATCCAGCGCTACACCGTCGCGCTCCGGCAGGGGCTCAGCCCCTGCCGGTCCGACGGTGACTCAGCCGGCCAGACCGAGAACTACCGCGACGCGCTCGAACGGGCCGAGCTGCGTTATTCGCAGGTAAAAGAGATACTCTGCAGGGCGGGCGTTCCGACGACCCAGTTCGTCTTCTACCGCAACTTCGGCCTGCACCTGGACAAGCTCTTCCGCGACTACTCCGAAGAATCCCTCCGCCTTCACGTCCGCGACGCGATTGCGCGCTGGGTTTGCTGTGGCTGCGCTCGGGAGGTCCTCGCAGACATCTGTCGGGAGGTCTTCAAGCTGGAAGTGGACTAGTCAGTGGGCCGTCGGCTGCTTCTCGCACTAGAGCACTGGGGAACTGGAACACTGGAGCACTCTCCGCCGCTACGGCTGCAGCTCCGAGGTTCTCCGCGAGATCTGCAGCCAAGTGTTCGGACTGGATCCTGGCGACGCTTACTAAGGCGACCAGCGGGCAGAATCAGAACGGAACGCTGTCTTCGTGGTGCGAGTTGGCATAGGCCAGCTCGCTGTCAAGTCTCAGTTCGACCGTGTAGTCTGATGGATGGCCGGCGTGTGCCAAGCCGACCCTGAGCGCTGCCCCGGCACGGGCGGCGCCGAACTTGGCGGCTCTGTTGGTGTAGAAGCGGTCGTTCTTCCACAGGTACGCCTTACCTGACGGCAGCACGACGAACCGTGCCTCTGCCGCAAAGGGCCCCGGGGTCCGTGACGAAGGATGGAACATGAACACCGCCGCCTCATTCGTGAGGGTCACACTCTCCACGTACGACCAGTGCCTATAGAAAAGGCTGGCCTTCGTGCCTATGGACTTCGCCCATCGGTCCTTGGCCCCATCTGAAAGCAAGTACAAGAGCGTCTCCATCTCGGCTGCGGTCCGGCATAGGACTGCCTGCAGGGCGGTGAGACGGAGTTCATTCGGGACGATGGCTTCTGCGTGTCGCCGGAAGGTCAGTTCTTCCTTATGCTCCGCCGGCATCCAGGTGTTGTGGTACACCAAGCGGAAGGGGATGCTGGACAAAAACCCGATATCGTCTCCGACCCTGACGCGGCTGGTTGCCGCCAGATTCCCATCGCTGAAACGTGTTGAACTGCGAGTGAGTATGCTGGCGGCGCTGAACTTGAGCACGACGGGAACGGGGCACGACGCCTGGCGAGCATACTCACCTGTCGGGCGGTGGCCTTCAGTGTTGTACTGCATGGGAGTGAGCGGTCGGGAAGTACAGCCGGACACAGTCCTTCCACCGATCGGGCGTCTGGTTCAGTATGTCGGACGCTGCGCAGTCCTTTCGAATCGAACCGCGCCGTTGTGCCTAAGCCCGTGATAGCAGTACGCCCGAATTCAAAATGGCGGCCGCACCCTCTACGTGTTCGAACCGGTAAAGCGAGTCGGGCCAACCTCTCTGGTCGGGCGAGAGCCAAGACTGCTCTTTGAGGCCTGCCATGAAATCCCGGATCGCCGGGGCGTCCGATTTCTTCAGGGACACACGGAGGACACAGGCTGCAGTGACGACCGCTGAGCTTGACTGGGCTTAGTGGCCGGCGCGTGGAGCCTGAGGCCGCGCTCGATGCCGGTTGCCTGCTCCTGCGGCGTCGATATTCCGATTGGGACCAGATAGGCAAGCGTGGCCAGCGCCGCCATGACATAGTCGGCAAGCCCTGCCAGGCTCGGCGGCATCACGCCGACCGTGCAGAACCCATAGCCGCGTATGTTCTGCCACAAATCGGCGAGACAGCTCTTGGGAATGAGGACCTCATCGGGACCCAACGTCCTGACCTCCTGGTCCTCCGCGGCGGACGAGTCGCGGACCGCCGAGTCAAGCCGGACTCCACTGAGCACGATGCCGGCCTGGCCATGCGTGACGGCATGAGCAATGAAGGTCTCTCCGCCGTTGAGCGAATGCAGCGCAACCTGACGCCTCAATGCGGCAGCCAGATCGCGCCACACCTCATCGAAGGGCAAAGCCTGCGGCTCGCCGCGAAGCCATCGAGACATTGAAGCGGTAGCCATGTGCTCAGGCGTATGCCGCCGGTCATCGTACAGGTATATGAACACGTCGATCGGCAGCTTGCCCAGGTATCGCTCCATCAGCGGTCGGACGACGCCTTCCCAATCCAGGCCGCCGTTCCCGCAGCCCAGCTCAGGGAAGGCCACGCTCGTGATCCCCTTCGTGGCATACGTGTCTACGAACTTCTCGAGGCCGCGCTCGATGTACTCGGGCTCGGAAGGCTGCCGCCAGTTCTTCTTCGTGGGGAAATTCAGCACCCACTTATGGGGAGTCTTGTAGAGAAAGAGCTTGCCTATCTCGAACTGACCATTCTCGCAGAATCTCTGATACTGCTCGAACATCTCCGGGTAGACCTTTTTGAAGGTCTTGGCGATACCCTTGCCCATCACGCCGGCCGTATTAACAGTATTTACAAGTACCTTAGCAGGGGACTCGAAAAGGCTGCCGTGGACGTAGGCTATCATCAGAACTCCGCTCCCTGGAAAGGGCCACGCTTGCCGAGGACGTTCACTGCGTCCAGCATAGCCGGGCTGGATTGACCAGTCAAGAAGACGACGCTGCCAGATTGGTCTCGCCCAGCGCCGAACTACCTCGGAACGAAC
>CAZSUX010000095.1:8578-9755 GCA_964610135.1 uncultured bacterium
CAGCGTGTACTTGCCCGACTTCTTGGTGCCGATGCGCTTCACCAGCCCGGCCGCAAGCAGCGGTCGCAGCAGGTCCATCGCGCCCTGCCGCGAGACTCCCAGCCCTTCCCATATCCGGCGCGGGGCCAGCGGACCCTCGTCGCGCAACATGCGCAGCAATTGCTCCTGCCTGGGCCGGAGCAGAATCGGCTCCTGTCCGCTCTCGGCCGAGATCGCCTGAATCCGGTCCCGGGCACTACCGAGCGCCTTAAGCAGACCCTCGGCCGTGTACTCAAGCCATCCGGTCAGGTTGCCGTTCTGCTTGCGCACGTCAGCCAACTGCCGGTAGTAACGCGGCCGGTCATGCCAATAGTACTCATCAACCGCGAAGATGTGGTGGGTGTCGAAACCCCGCCGGTAGAGCTCCCACAAAGCCAGCAGGCGTCCGACCCGGCCGTTGCCGTCGCCGAACGGATGGATCTCCTCGAACCGATAGTGGAGAACCGCTGAGGAAATGACCGGCGACAAGTTCCGCGCCGAACCGTTCCACCAATCCAGGAGCGCGGCCATCAGCTCCTCGACCCGCTCCGGCGGAGGCGGCTTGTGCCCGCCGACCCAGACCTGGATTTGGCGGAATTCGCCCGATTGTCCCTGGTCCATCACCCCGTGCGCCGCAATCGCGTGCAACCGCAGCACGTCCCGGCGCGTGACCGTCCGCTTCTTCGCGTGGGTCTCGATGAACCGCAGCCCGGCGAAATAGTTCAGCACCTCCTGCCGCGACCGGTCCGCAATCGCCGGCACCGTTCGGCCCTCGGCCAGCGCCTGCACCTGGGCCTGGGTCAACGGGTTTCCCTCGATGGCGGTAGAACTGTGCGTATTGCGGACCCGCGCCTCCTGCTGCAGCCGGGGAATCCACGCCACCTGCACGGCCGCGCTCGTTACCTGCTGGCGCAGCGCCGCAACCTCCTCGACCAGCGCCAGCAGCCGGGCTGAAACCGCAAATACCGGCTCGTACTTCACGACTCGATTCTACTAATTAGTCAAGTATTAGTCAAGTTATCAGTCAAGCGAGCGCCTGCCGCCTCTCGCAACCCGCAACTCGGAACTCGCCAACCGCTCCCGGCTCCGCCCCTGAACCCCGACCCCTGACCCCTGACATTGAACCGCCAAGAGACAAAGGGGAAATGGCAAAGGGGAA
>CAZSUX010000096.1:0-9729 GCA_964610135.1 uncultured bacterium
AATGCTGGGCGGCACTCGTTACCGGACGCACGGATTGGGGTGGGCTGCCGGTGGCCGCGTGGGCAGGCAGGGATTCGGACCGGTTCTGACCGGCGAGTTCGGCAGTGGCGTGCTCTCGCTTCGTACGGAGTTGTCTGCGACTTTCCCGACTCCGTGGGCTGACTCGACTACTCAAGGACAATCCGTCACGCTCGGCATCGGTGCGGCTCACCGCGGCCGAACCCGGGCTGAACCGTGACCGCGGTCGCCGTTCGCCGCGTTGACTTCCTTCCCAAAGCCCCTATGCTGGCTCGATGAATGACGCTGAAGCCCGGGTCGCGGAACCGCAGCCGTTCCGGGTCTACGGCTACCGCTGGGTCGTGCTGCTGAGCTTCATGTTCATCGCGGGCATGACCCAACTGCTCTGGATAACATTTGCCCCGATTACGGGCGCGGCGGCGCAGTTCTACCACACGTCCGACCTCGTCATCGGTCTGTTGTCCATGAGCTTCATGGCTGTGTATGTGGTGCTGGTGATTCCCTCGGCGTGGCTGATTGACACCTATGGGTTCCGCACCGCGGTCGGCATCGGCGCGGGCCTGACCGCGTTCTTCGCACTCACCCGCGGCCTGTTCGCCACGAACCTCCCACTCGTGTTCGCGTCCCAGATGGGCATCGCCATCGGCCAGCCACTCGTCGTCGGTGCGGTAACCAAGGTGGCCGCCGCCTGGTTCCCTACCAAGGAACGCGCCACTGCCGCCGGCCTCGGCACACTCGCCCTCTATCTTGGCATCCTCATCGCCATGCTCATCACGCCGGCGCTCGCGGTCAAGTACGGGATGGCGACCATGCTCCTGATCTACGGAGTCGTCGCTGTCGCGTCGGCGCTCGCGTTCATTGTCTTCGCCAAGGCCAGGCCCGCGACACCGCCCTGCCCGGCCGGCCAGGATGAACGAGTGCTGATGTTCGACGGCCTGAAGCAGATGCTCCGCCAGCGAGACTTCCTGCTCCTGCTCGCGGTCTTCTTCATCGGCCTCGGGATGTTCAACGGTGTCTCGACATGGATCGAGAACATCGTCCGGCCGCGCGGGTTCTCCATTTCCCAGGCCGGCCTGCTCGGCGGGCTGATGCTCATCGGCGGCATCATCGGCGCGGTGATCATGCCCATCCTGTCCGACAAGTCCCGCCGCCGCAAGCCCTACATCATTCTCTCGCTCTGTGGCCTGCTTCCCGGGCTGGCCGGGATGACATTCGCGACCAGCTACTGGCTGCTGCTGACTTCGGGATTTGTGTTCGGCTTCTTCCTGCTCAGTTCCGGGCCTATTGGTTTCCAGTTCGGCGCCGAGTTGACTCATCCGGCGCCGGAAGGCACGTCCAACAGCCTCTTGATGGTGATGGGCCAGATATCGGGCATCATCTTCATCTTCGGCATGGACGCGCTCAAGTCGCCGGCGACCGGTGCGATGACCGGCTCGCTGCTGGCCCTGCTCGGTCTCATCGTGGTCAGCATCTTCCTCAGCACCCTCATCAAAGAGCGGCCCCTGACCTGCTAGGACGCCTGCCGCTTCACGCCCAGCGCCCGGCACCTGGTGTCAGCGCTGGCGTTCTTCGCCGCCCACGCCGCCCAAGCGGCGTACCGTGCGTTTGACGGTGTCCACGCAGTAGCCAGTATCGCGCAGGATTCTTCTACCTGAGAATCGCAGAATGTGCCAACCCGCCGTCGTAAGCGTGTTGTCGCGCTCGCGGTCTTGGTCAGCCTTGTCCCGACCCGAGTGGTAGGTGTCACCGTCGCACTCTATATCGAGGTTGCTGTCACGGCAGAACACGGCCATGTCGAGCATGTAGCCTGAACTCCCTTCCCGGACAAAGTACTGCCGCTCGGCCGGCAGGCCTGCATCCTGAAGCGTGAAGTAGAGCTTTTCCTCAATCGGGCTGACCTTGAACAGGTCGTTGATTTCCTGTGCGTGCAGCAGGCGCTCAAGGCTGGTCGGGATGAACACAATCCTGCGCCAGCGCCGGCTCGGAATCGGGCGAGGCAGCCGCTCCAACTCACCGACCCGAACCCTGTAGTACTCGGCCCCGGCACGCGGATGTGCCGGTTCGTCCGGCAGCAACTCGCGCCGGGTCGCCTTGCCGATGCCGCGCACCGGTGCATACCAGTTCACAGCCCACTTCTCCTTGCCGAACAATCTCGTATGGTAGAATGCGAGGTACCGAATGTCCTCAAGCCCTTCCGGCGCGCTGCGCACCGGAATCCGGTACCAGCGTTCCGACTGCACCAGTTCCCAGTCCTTCATCCTTGTAACGATGCCAACAAGGGCAGGGGTCTCCGGGCCGAACACCCTCACCCGCCACACGGATCTGAGGCCGCTCACGTCACATTCTAGGCAGCCCGCGGCGGGACTCAAGCCGACCATTTCACTCGACCACCTGACCACAGGAGCACTTGGGCACTCTGCCTCTCCTTGACACTTGGGCGGATTCGGATAGAAGTAACCAATGGCTGTAGGAGCTCGCCTAACTCCCGCCACTTCCGAAGTCGTGGGAATACTGGCAGAAACGGTCACTGGCTAGGATGCCGACAAGGAACTCGAGAAGTCGGCGACGGAGTCGGAGATCCCTCGGCGAGGCAATCTCCGCAGCCGGATGGCGGAAGCTTCTCCTGTGGCCGGCAGTGGCGGCCGTAGCGGTTGCAGTGGCCGCGAACACGTTCGGACTGGTAATGGAGACACTCCTGCCTCTGAGTATGGCCAGGGGTACTGAACTGGTGCCCTACTTCGGAGGGATATTCCTGGCTACCGTGGTCGGACAGATCCTGGGCCCCTACGCGGGCCTGCGGCGGCAATTGGAGAAGCTGGGACCGGGCCTCCGCGTATGGTTCAACGCCGACAACCCTCTGACCAAATTGAACCGTATCCTCTGGAACATGGGCACCGAGGCCCAGTCCACCAGTTTCCAGAGTCGCGTCTCCAGTCGAACGGACGAATTCGCCGTACGCCACCTCGACGAAGCAAGGACGAGGCTCCTGACCGCTGTAAGTAAGAACCTTGAGTCGGTGCCGAAGCTGTTTCACGTTCGCGGAGTAAACCGAGGTGAGCTGGCGGAATTCGGTTCGGAGCCGCCCGAGGAGTGCCTCGTCTCACTCGCACGCGGGCTGCGCGAGGCTGGCTGGGGCCGCGTGGAACTGCGGCCGAATCCGGAGTGGCTGGTCTACTCCCCCATGAGCATTGTTGGGGCGTTGGCGCTGCTCGGTACCATGATCCTCGTCCTCGCGCTGGCGCCTGTCTCCGACCAGGGAACGCCCGGATACGTTGCCTTCTTCATCGCGCTGGTCGTGCAGTGGCCCTTCTACTTCGTGACGATTGCGGGCTTCATGCTGCGCAGCGCCGGTCGACCTTCCGGAATCGTCCAGTCAGCGCTGCCTGCCGGCCTGCGCGCGGCAAACCTCGATGAGTCTCTGGACCTGGCGCGTGACCCCTTCGAGAGGATGCGCCTGTTCCTCGGTGCTCTACCCCCGGACGACCAGCGGGCACTCCTTGAAGCCACGCACTATGCACTCTGGAAAGCTCTCCGGACATTCAAAGCCGGGCTGAAACGACGAGTCAGGAACGCCAAATCGCCTGAAGTGCCGCTGTAGTATGACAGCAGCATCCGTGGGCGGGCTTGGCAAAGCCTACGGTCCGCTGCGGGCGCTGGACAACGTGTCGCTCGAAGTCACGCCCGGCGAACTCTTCTGTGTTTCCGGTCCTGATGCCGCAGGCAAGTCCACGCTCCTCCGAATCCTTGCCGGGACCCTGAAACCCGATGCGGGCACCGCGACAATCCTCGGCAGCGACGGCGTGAACCGACCGCCAATTCTCCGCTACTCAGTCGGCTACATGCCCCAGCGCTTTGCCATCTATGCCGACCTGACCGCTGAGGAGAACCTGGAGTTCTACTGCGCTTTCTACGGCCTCGGCCGAACGGCGACACGCGACCGGGTCGAGTACCTGCTTGGACTCACGCGGCTGGAGAGATTCAGGAAGTTCCAGGCCGGCAACCTGTCCGGCGGCATGAAGCAGAAGCTGGTCCTGGCCTGTGCGCTGGTGCACGAGCCGGAGTTGATGATTCTGGACGAACCGACGACCGGCATTGACCCGCTGTCCCGGCGCGAGTTCTGGGGCATCCTGACCGATTACCTGGCTCGCGGAAAGACCATCATCTATTCGACGGTCTATCTCGAAGAGGCGCTGCGCTCCAGCCGGATTGCGCTGATGGACTCCGGCAGCATCAAGGTCTGCGATACGCCCGAGAATCTACTGGCGCGCGTCCGCAACCGGCGATTCTTCGTCGCGACCGAGGCGCGTGATCAGGCCGTGGCCGCGCTCAACTCCAGCACGGCTGTCGCATCGGTCCAGCCGCTTGGCTCGGGCGTGGCGTTCCTCGTCACCGACGCTGCCCAGGCCCTGTCAACCGCGATGGCTGCGCTGGCGGCCGCCGGAGTCACAGCCAGGCCCGAACCAGCCCAACCCACGCTGGAAGATGTGCTGATACTTACGTGAACGCCGAACACCGAACGCCGAATGCCGAAGTCCGGACACCCGAGTTCGAAGTTCGGAGCTCGCACTTTGGAGTTGCTGCGATTGAAGTCCGCGACCTCGTGCGCCGGTTCGGCAACTTCACCGCGGTCGACCACATTTCGTTCCATATCGAGCAGGGCGAGGTGTTCGGTTTTCTCGGCCCCAACGGCGCGGGCAAGACGACCACAATCAAAGTGCTCATCGGCATCCTCGCCCCAACGTCCGGGACATGCCGCGTGCTCGGATTGGAACTGCCGCGCGACAGCGCTCGACTCAAGCAGTCGGTCGGGTACATGTCCCAGAAGTTCTCGCTATACGAAGACCTGACATCGCAGGAGAATCTCGAGTTTTTCGGCTCAGTGTATGGCCTCACTCGTGACGCACTTGGACCGGCAATCGACCGCGCTCTCGCGAGGCTCGAACTGGAGCGGTTCAGGCAGGTGCAGGCGCGCGAACTTCCGACCGGCGCCCGCCAGCGCCTGGCCCTGGGCTGCGCAATCCTGCACGATCCGGGCGTGCTGTTCCTCGACGAGCCGACCTCGGGAATGGACCCGGCGTCGCGCCGCAAGTTCTGGGAGCTGATTCACGTGCTCGCCGGCCAGGGCAAGACCGTGCTCGTCACGACCCATTACCTCGATGAAGCCGAATACTGCAACCGGCTCTGCCTGATAAGCCAGGCCCGCATCATCGCCGAAGGCACGCCGGAGCACGTCCGCAGCCTTGCCAAAGGCGGCGCGCTCAGCATTGTCTGTTCACCGCTCGGCAAGTGCTTGTCGGCCTTGCTCAGTCGGCCGGACCTTGGCGAGACATCAATATATGGAGGCAGTCTGCGACTGGTCACCGACGACCCCGAACGGGCCCGGGCTGCCCTGCCCGACCTGCTGGCAGAGACCGGCGCGTCCCTCGAATCGGTCGCGCCCGACCGGCCCACGCTCGAAGACGTCTTCGTGCAGCTCGTGAGGGAATCGCATGCCTGACGCAAGACGTGCCACCGAGGCCCGTCTCTCACTCCGCTCGCTCTCGGCGGTGATGAACAAGGAGTTCATCCACATCATCCGCGACCCCGGCACGCTCTTCATATCACTGGTAATCCCGGTCTTCCTGCTGTTGCTCTTCGGCTACGCGCTGTCACTCGACGTCAAGGACGTACCGTTCTGCCTGGTCGATATGGACCGGTCGGCGCCGAGCCGCGACTTTGTCGAGAGCTTCACCGCTTCCGGCTACTTCAAGCTGGTCGGCTCAGCCGAGGGGGAATCCGAAGCCCGGTATCTCATCGACCAGGGCCGATGCCGGATGGGGCTCATCGTACCGGTCGGGTTCAGCCGGGAATTGCAGGCCGGCAGGCAAGTGCGGGTCGGCCTGCTGGTCGACGGCTCCAACTCGACGACCGCTTCGGTCATCCTCGCCTACACCCAGGCCTTGATGGCACAGCGCTCCGGAGTCGCTTCCTTCTTTTCGCGGCCCAAGATTCTCTTCAACTCTGCCCAGCGCAGCACAACGTTCCTGGTTCCAGGCCTGCTGGCCATCATCACGATGCTCATGACCATCCTGCTACCTTCCCTCGCCGTGGTTCGCGAGAAGGAACGCGGCACCATCGAAATCCTGCGCGCCGGGCCGATAAGGCCGGCTGCGTTCATTATCGGCAAGCTGCTCCCCTATGGCCTGATCTGCATCTTCGACCTGCTGGCCGTGGTCATCGCCGGCGCCCTGGTCTTCGGGGTGACGATGCAGGGCAGCTTCCTGCTGCTCGTCCTGCTCTCCCTGCCGTTCCTGCTTGCCGGCCTTGCACTCGGCCTGCTGATCTCCACGTTCGTGGACAGCCTGCAGGTTGCGATGTACCTGGCATTCATCATCTCGATACTCCCGACCATCCTGCTGTCCGGCTTCGTCTTCCCGGTGGCGTCGATGCCGCGCCTCGTCCAGCTCGTCGCCAACATCGTCCCGGCCGGCTACTTCCTGACGATGCTCCGGGCAATCTACATGAAAGGCGCCGGGTTGGAGGCGGTGCTGCAGCCGCTGCTGGTCAGCCTGCTGTTTGCGACTGTGCTCGTCGGCATGTCGGTTGAGCGACTCCGGAGATCACTGTGATAGAACGCATCCTGAGCGTCGCACGCAAGGAGGTGATCCAGTTGCGCCGCGACCGCCGGACCCTGCCGCTGGTGCTGCTCGCGCCCGTGATCCAGCTCCTGCTCTTCGGCTACGCGGCAACCCAGGATGTCCGCAACGTGCGGCTGGCGGTAGTCGACCAGTCCCGCACGCCGGTCTCGCGTGAGATCATCCGCAGCCTTGCTGCCACCGTCACTTTCCGCATCAGCGAAGTGCCCGACCGGGGGGCAATCGAGCGGGCGATGCTCGCCAGCCGGGCAACCGTCGGCCTGTTGATACCGGCCGACCTCGAACGCGACCTGCTCCACCGCACCGGCGCCGGGCTGGAGCTGTTCGCCGACGGATCCAACCCCAGCACTGCCGTGGTCGCGGCATCGTACGTCCAGCAGATAGTCGGTACTACGCTCCAGCGCCAGGCGGGGACGCGCTTTCCGGGTCTGGTCAAACGAGCGGACGTGGTACTCGTGCCCCGTGTGATGTACAACCCCAATCTCACCAGCCGGAACTACATGGTGCCGGGCGTGCTGGTGATGGTCCTGATGATAATGACCACGATCATGACCTCGATGGCCATCGTCCGCGAGTTCGAACGCGGGACCAGCGAACAACTGGCCGTGACGCCCATCCGCTCCTACGAGCTGCTCGCGGGCAAGTTGATACCATACATCGTCATCGGCTACATCGACATTCTGCTGGTAACCACGGTCGCAGTGGCCTGGTTCCGCGTGCCCATCAACGGCTCGGTCACGCTGCTCTTTCTGGTGGCGGCGCCCTTTCTCCTCAGCACCCTGGGCATCGGCATTCTCACCTCGACCATTGCCCGCACCCAACAGCAGTCGATGATGATATCCTTCTTCTTCATGATGCCCAACACGCTGCTTTCCGGGTTCATGTTCCCAATCGAGAACATGCCCGCGCCGGCTCAGTATTTCACCTACCTGATCCCCGGCCGCTACTTCATGACCATGATCCGCGCTATATTCCTGAAAGGCGTGGGCATCTCCGTACTCTGGCCCGAAACCCTGGCACTAATCGTACTCGGCGCCGTCATCCTCGGCCTCGCAGTCTGGCGCTACGAGACCCGGCGCGTCTGATTTCTTGACCCCGCCCCATGCCAGACTAGACTACTCAATTCCATGAGACGCCGTCTCCCCTTTGTCGCGCTGGCGGTTGTCATCGCCGCGCTGGTCATAGCCCTGGTTGTTACCCAGAGCGGCCGACGCCGGTCCGACAACGAGCTTTCCGGCACCATCGAAGCCTACGAAGTCCAACTGACCTCCAAGGTCACGGCACGAGTCATCGAAGTCCGCAGCGAAGAGGGCAAGCCGGTAGTCGCCGGCGACACCCTGATGCGGCTCGACGACGCCGACTACCGCAACGGCGCGCTCGCCGCACAGGCTCAACTGCAGGCAGCCGAGGCCGGCCTGTCGGCGGCGGCTTCTCGCGCCAGGCTTGCCGAAACGAGTCTGGCGCGAGTAGAGAAGCTCTACGCCGGAGGCAACCTGACCCGGCAGGAAATCGACCGGGCACGCAGCGATGCAACCGCGGCCCGCGATGCGCTGGCTGCAGCCGGCACGGCCGTCGACGCAGCCCGTGCGCAGCACGACATTGCCCGGGCGCGGATGAGCGACTGCACGGTCATCGCCCCGATTGCAGGCACGGTCTCCGCGGTCGCATTTCGCCTGGGCGAGACCGTACTCGCCGGCTCGGTTCCGGTCACCATCATCGACCTCGACCAGACCTGGCTCACCGTATATCTGCCCGAGCGCCTGCTCGGCCGAGTGAAGCTGGGCGACACCTGCCGCGCCCGCATCGACGCCTACCCGAAGAGAGATTTCATCGGCACACTGACCTTCATCTCCGACCAGGCCGAATTCACGCCCAAGGACATCCAGACCAAAGAGGAACGCATCAACCAGGTCTATCGCGTGAAAATAGCGCTGCCCAATCCCGAGCGCATCCTCAAACCTGGGATGCCCGCCGACGCCTTCCTGAACCTTCACTAGTCTTGGTACCTTCTTCCCGATCCTTGGCGCTCTTGGCGTCCTTGGCGGCTTTCCTCCGAGGTTCGTGACGTGGCCATCAGAATCCCGCTCTACGATACCGTGACCGAGAACCGGCAGTTCGCCGCCGATTTTCACGCGGCCTTGGATCGAATTCTGGCTTCCGGCCGGTTCGCGCTCGGGAAAGAACTGGAGACATTCGAATCCTCGCTGGCAGAGTACTGCAGTACCACCCATGCGGTGGGTGTGAAGAGCGGAACCGATGCGCTGATTCTCACGTTGAAGGCTCTTGGTATCGGCAATGGCGACGAGGTCATCACCACCGCCTTCACGTACTTCGCCAGCGTCGAGGCCATCATGCAGGTTGGTGCGACGCCCGTATTCGCTGACATCGAACCCGGAACTCTCTGCCTTTCGCCCGACGCGTGCGCAGCGGCAATTACACCTGCCACCAAGGCGGTGCTACTGGTCCACGTATTCGGTCACTGTGCCAACCTCGAGTCTTTCCAGTCCTTGTGCGTGGACAACAACATAGCCTTCGTCGAGGATGCAGCCCAGGCAATCGGCGCAACCTGGAATGGCCAGAAGCTGGGCTCGCTTGGCGCGGCCGGGACCTTCAGTTTCTACCCGACCAAGAACTTGAGCGCGCTGGGCGACGCAGGGGCGGTCGTGACCTCGGACGAGAAACTCGCCGACTCCCTGCGGCAACTCCGGTCCCATGGCCGGGACGCAACCGGACGCCACGTCTGCCTGGGCTACAACTCTCACATGGACGAGCTGCAGGCCGCATTCCTTCACATCAAGCTCGGGCGACTCGACGCGGAACTGGCGCGAAGGCGCGAACTTGCCGGGCGCTATGACGCGGAGTTGCCGCCCGAGGCCGGACGCGTGCACGGCGCGGACGGCAGCGTCTCGAACTACCACCAGTATGCAATCAGGACGGACCGCCGGGATGCACTCAGGCAGTTCCTTCTCGAACGGGGAATCGGGACCGGCGACTACTACCAGGCGCCGGCACACATCGAACCGGCATTCGCTGAGGCATCAAGCCTCAAGCTGCAAGCTCCAAGCCTCCCGGAAAC
>CAZSUX010000097.1:0-1530 GCA_964610135.1 uncultured bacterium
CCAGTCGCGCAGGATGAACTGGAACCGGCCGATGAGGAGCGACATACGGGCCATCACCGTGTACCCAAACGACGCGCCGAACCCGACCATCAGGAAGACGATACCGGTCTCGGACGCCAGCTTGAGCGCACCTTTGTGTTCTTTGGAGAAGAAGAAGTAGAGCACCGAGCAGATGATGCCCACGAACGATATGACGGCCCAGAGCAGGGTGTCCCAGTGGCTCAGGATTCCCGGTGTCAGGAACGTGCCCTGCATCTGTTTGACGATGTAGGTCTGGAACATGGCTGGTATTGCCGCCCCCATGCCCCAGCCGAGCACGAACGCCATCGGGAACCGGATTAGCCACGACACCCTAGGTATGAAGCGGCAGAAGTAGCAGAGGCCGAGTATCAGCGGGATGATGAGCAGCAGCTTGTTGCCGAGCGAGACTTCCGAGAGCGGCGACAGGAACAGCGGGTTGAACAGGTCCGGGTATACCGAGTTGTACCAGGTGAGAGAGATGAAGTAGCCGACCGAGACGCCGACGAACAGGTGTTCGCAGAACTTGTAGAACGGGTTGTCCTTCCAGAGGAAGGAGAAGATACCGATGGTCAGGATCGCTGCAATCCAGGTTAGGACACTGGTGGAAAGGTGCATTACGCCCCCCTCTTCCGGGTCGCAAAGTAGGCGATATTGCCGATTATCACGAGAACCATGATGACGATATGGGCCAGGGACTGCGAGTCCATTGCCGCCACCGCCGGCATGTAGGCCTTGGAGTACCCGGATTTCTGGACCAGCACTTCGTACTCCGCGCCACCCTTCATCCCGGCGAGCAGGCCGGTGAGTTGGCCGCTCTGCAGGAACGGGTAGGCGTCGGCGGCCGACACTGCCGTCAGACCCGCGCCGACGCGCATGCCATAGCGGGATTGGGCGTAGAGCAGCCAGTCCTGGTATCCCGGCGTACCGGCCGAGATAGCGAACACTATCGGGATGTCGCGCAGTTGTTTGACGGTATTCATCATCGGAAGCGAATCGAGTGACTTGCCGTTGTAGTCGACGGGGAAGACATTCTTGATGTCCTCGCCCATGCCGAGGATGACCGCGTCAATCCCGGCCTTCCAGCCGAGGTAGACGACGTCCTCGCCGTACTTCTTTCCGAACTCCGGGGGTATCTCGGTTGCCGCCTTGTCGGCAAGGCCGGCACCCGTTACCCAGAGCCCGCAGAGGAGTACCTTCAGGTTTTTGGCAAAGGCGTGGCGCATTACCGCGGTGAGCATCGGGTAGAGTTCGGGCATCGAGCTCGGGTCGAAGTCCACCGAGATGAGGATGGTCTTGCCCGCGGGTACCGCGTCGATTGCGTCGAACAGAGTCTGCGCGCGTGGCCCGGAGTTGACGCCCAGCCCGAGTGGTTTGATCAGCGGGAGCATCACGAGCAGGCCCACTACGATGTAGATGATGCGGCGGTCGATCTTCAGGAGGTACTGGAAGAATTTCATTGCTTGCCTCCTCCGAGCCATCCGCGCTCAATGCCGAGGATGACCTTGAGCG
>CAZSUX010000097.1:1630-9655 GCA_964610135.1 uncultured bacterium
CATTGCTTGCCTCCTCCGAGCCATCCGCGCTCAATGCCGAGGATGACCTTGAGCGCAGTGGCGATTCCGCCGAGGGCAATGCCGAATTGGATGGCACGCTTGGCGGCCATGTTCGGTACCGACAGCACCCATTCGGCGGTATCGGGCAGCATCAACTGGGGCACCTTGAACCGCGAGGACCCCAGCCAGGCGAGGAGCCCGACCACCAGCGCGACTGCGCCGATGAGGAGCGTCTTGGACCGGGTAACGACGCCAGCCACGAGGAGCGCGACGTTCACCACCACCATGAACCAGAAGAACGGCACGTGGGCACCGATCGGCACCATACCGAGCATCACGACGAAGGCGGCGACCAGCAGCAGGGCGGCTTCCCTGGTGCGGGCGCGGAAGGCGCGGTATGCGGCCGAAGCCATGTAGAATGCGAGAATCGCGAACATCGAGGCGTTCAGCGGCACGAGCAGGTTGCTGAAGATGACGTCCTGGAATATGGAACCGGATTTTATGCCCCAGCCGAGGCCGATGACCGCTGTCGCGGCGGCCGCGGTCAGGGTGACGATCGAGTAGTACCAGCCGGTCCGGCGTCGCTGAAGCTTGTCGATGTGGTACATCACGAGGCTGCCGGTGCCGAGCACGAGCGCGAAGGCGCCGACGATGCGGACCCACTTCGTCGTCAGGTCGTAGAATGCGACCGACGCCGGGTGCGGGACGAAAAACTGGACCATCATCGCGACGCCCATTGTCAGGCAGATGGCGAGCGGTGTGTTTCTTTTCATTCGTGCCTCCCTACCTGACGCTGAAGAAGCCGACTATCTGTGCGAAGAAGTTCAGTGCCGGGATCTTGCTCAACAGCAGCAGTGCCGAGCCGACCGTCACAATGGCGAGGATGATGATTTTGCCGTAGTCCTGTCCCTTGAGCGAGCCCAGAAGCAGCGGCTCGCGCGAGAGGTAGGCTGAGGCGGCATAGAGCTCCTCGCCGATGAGCGTGTAGTCGCAGGCGGTAATGAAGAAGGGGAGTTGAAAGACCGAGTCGGTGCCGGCAATCTGGATGGCGCCGGTCTGGGCGCCGGTTTCGGCGAGGATCAGTGACTCCGCCCAGAACATGCCGAGGAAGAAGTTGGTCGCCGGTTTCTCTCGCGCCATAAGTCCGTCCACTGCCGCGGCAAAGGCGAACTGCTCGGACGTGATGAAGAAGACCGAGTCGGCCTTAAACGCGTCCGGCCGGCCCGCCTTGGTGTACGATTCCTTTACCATTTCGCGGGCCACGGTGTAGACAATCGGGTCCCGGTTGGGCACGAGCAGGGCCGAGTCGTACTGGGCGACCTTCTTGGCCACCTCGCCGAGGATGTTGAGCGAGGCGATGGTGGCGATGTCCGCGACCGAGCCGAGGCCCGGTACGTAGATGATCGGCCTGCCCATCTCGGTCGCACGGCCGACGGCTTCTTCGACCGCGTCCAGGCCGGCGATGCGCCGGACGAACAGGTTCTTGCCCTTCTTGGCCGTTTCGATGTAGTAGATGACGAGCGCGAAGAAAATGACCATCGCAATCAGGATGTTCAGGCGGGCGGTGTTGAAGAGCTGAGGCGAACAGGCAACCGGCGGCGAAGATTGAGACCAAACCGTGTCCTTGCCTGCGACCGCGGCGATGCGGTAGACGTACTTCGTGCCGTCCGCGGCATCCTCGTCCAGGCAGCGGGTGTCGGCGGGTTCATTGGTCGCTATGACCTTGGTCGATTCGGCCGGACCGGTACGTTCTACAAGCCAGGCCTCGGGTGCAGCGTCCGGACCGGGCTGCCAGCGGATCGTAATGGACTTGCCCGCATCGTTGGGCGTGTCGAACGCCCTGACGCCGCCGGGTGGCGTAAGCTGGGGCGCGGGCGGGGCGGTGTCTCCCGGCGGAGCGACCTGCCCGGCTGCCAGAAGCAGGATGAGATATGGAATCATAGACTGAATACCTCCTTACAGGAACTGCCGAATGACGATTGCCGAGTGTCGAATGCCGCCGCCGGGCCACAGGACCTCTTGATCACTGGACCACTTTCTCCTTGCACTTGCAGGGGATTCCGTGGCACTTGGGGCAGCCCTTGGCGTACTTGGCGCAGGCCGCCTCCACGTCTATTCCCTCGAGTGTGGCCAGGCTTGAGAGCCAGGCGAAGACGTCGGCGAACTCTTCCTCGAGGTTGGACCGGTCGCCCTTGCGCATCGCCCGGGCAAGCTCGCCGGTCTCCTCGACCAGCCAGCGGAACGTACCGTCCTTGCCGCGCCGGCTGTCCTTGTCGAAGTAGATGTCACGGATGAGCCGCTGGAACTCGGTGATGGTCAACGCGTCAGTATGGTCAAAAAGAGAGGAGAGTCAAGCAAGCCAGCGGCGAGTGTGTCCGTCCAGGAACCCAGGAAGCCGAAGCAGGCGGACTTCGTCCTACCACGGCCACGCGGGTACGCGCGACTCGATTCGGTTCTGCACCGCGGAGTCGAGACCAACGAAGAAGTCGAAGGCGGTAATCTGTTCGAGGCGATCAACCGCGAGTTGGTACCTGGACGTGGGGCTAGGGCTTTTGGTTCGCTGGTTCGGGACCAGGAACGCGTATGCGCACCAGCGACCCTTGGCGTCCTTGGTCAGTACGGCGTCGAACAGGTGCGTGGGCACAGCCACGCGGTTCTGCCTGCCTCGTTTGATCCAGGTCTTCGGACTCGCCGCCTGGCTGTCTTCGGTCATGAACGCGTCGCCGGTTACTACCCAGGCTTCGCCTACGTTCTTGACCATGTCACGAATCTGGGCTTCGAGGTCCCGCCAGATTGCCCGGTTAGTGGTCGGGTACTGCGGGCTCATGTTCGACAGCAGGAAAGTCGCTGCCATCGCTTCTTTGCTGCGTTTGAAGGCCCCGGCCGGGGCAAGGTGGCCTCGGTCGAAGGCCCTACCCCTGTAGTCCTCAAGTGTGGAGCGGGCCTGCTCCGGGACCTCAAGGTCGGGCCGGAAGCTGCTCCTGCGCTTTGCCGTTCCCTTGAGGTCCTTCGCGGTCAGGTGATAGGCAGACCAGTACGGAATGCGCCAGCGGTCGCAGTAGTTGATGATGTAGTAGCCCTTGTCGAGGACGCGGCCTCTGATTCCGGCCACGCCGTACCGGATGTTGGGGTTGAGCGTGTCGCGGATTGTGTCGGCCGCGGGCAGGGCAGACACAAAGCTGTACAGGCCGGCCGCGCACACGACCGCGAGTACCACTGAGCATTGAATTCGTCTGTTAGTTGGCACTCTTCTCTCCGGTAGACAGCGCAAGCGTAACACGTCCGCGGCCGGGTAGTCAAGCCCTGCCGTCCCAGTGGTCAGTCGGATTGGCAGGGCTTGAGGTCCAGGACCACGGGGCGCGGTTGACTTGGGGCCGGCGCGTCGTAAGCTGGAACCAGGTTGATGTGGTCCACAACATGTTCTCTGAAGAAGAACTAGTCCGAATAATCCGGCGCACGGTGAAGACCCGCGGCCGCGTGCGGCTTGGTATCGGCGATGACGCAGCCGTGTTGAAGGACGGGACCGTGATTACGACCGACGCGTACGCCGACGGCGTGCACTTCGACCTCGCCTACATGACGCTGCGCCAGGTCGGGGAGCGCTGCGCCTGCGGAGCGATCTCAGACGTGGTTGCGATGGGAGCGCAGCCGGAAGCAGTTTTGGTGGCGCTGATGCTACCAGTAGTTTCCAGTTCCCAGTTTCCAGTACCCAGTTCCCGAGGCGGGAGGCAGTCGGCAGGGCAGAAGCCGTTGGCCGTAAGCCGTGAGCCGCTAGCTCTCGTCGTTCGCGAGCTGTATTGCGGCATTGAGAGCGTGTGTGCGGAGATGGGGTGCGAGGTAGCGGGCGGCGACACCATCGTTGCCGACCGGCTGCTGCTGGCACTGACCGTGACTGGAAAGACTCGGACGCTGAGGTTCAGGAGCGGGGCGAGGCCCGGCGACCACCTATACGTCACGGGGAACCTGGGGAGCGCAGAAGCAGGCAGGCTTCTGCTGGCGCAGCAAATCAGAAGCCAGAAGCCAAAGGTCAAAAGTCAAAACGGCGAACGGCGAATGGCGAAAGGCGACTGGCGTTGGCCGATAGTACGTCGGCACCTGCGGCCGGTACCGAGACTGGCAGTGATGAAGAGAATCAGACCTTCTATTCACGGGCTGATAGATACGTCGGATGGGCTCGCGACGGACGCGAGGCACCTTAGCGAGATGAGCGGGGTGAGAATCGTCCTGGAGGCCGATTCGTTGCCTCTCCTGCCGGCAACCAGGCGATTCTGCACTGGACGCGGGTTCGACCCCCTTCGGTTTGTGCTGGCGGCCGGAGAGGACTACGAGCTGCTCTTCACCAGTCGGAGGCAGGTGCCGATTAGTGTTAATGGAGTCAAGGTTACAGGAATCGGCAGGGTTCAAGATGGCAACGGATTGTGGATAGAGCGTGCCGGCAAGACACTGCCTGTAACGGTCTCAGGATATGATCATCTGAAGGCTAGCAGGGGCTGGACAACCTGTTACTAACATGTGGATAACCTTGTGGATAGACCAGGGGACTGGGAGTCTTGACTTGAGTTGTCGTTGGGGAAGACTGATTGGCAGCGACAGAGGCGGAGATGGTAGTGCCGACGAGGT
This sequence comes from uncultured bacterium, assembly GCA_964610135.1. Classification (GTDB taxonomy): domain Bacteria; phylum Hydrothermota; class Tepidihabitantia; order Tepidihabitantales; family Tepidihabitantaceae; genus UBA2258. Next base: position 6,251 of record CAZSUX010000097.1, read on the forward strand.
TGATGTCGTAAGTAACATGTTGGCAACTAGTTACATAACTACGGGTATGGTATCGGCGAGTATTGACTACCAGCCATTGTATGCTAAGATGCTGTGAGGTTACTATATGAAGTGTCCTTTTTGCGGTAGCGACGATGACCGGGTGCTCGATTCGAGGCCCGCGCGTGAAGGCGCAGCCGTTCGGCGCAGGCGCGAGTGCTCGAAATGCAGCAACCGGTTCACGACCTACGAGTACGTCGAACGGACGCCGCTGATGGTCGTCAAGCGCAATGGGAGTCGCGAGCCCTACGACCGTGGGAAGCTTCTGGCCGGCGTCGTGCTGGCCTGCCGCAAGCGACCGATCAGCCGCGAGGAATTGGACAAGCTGGTAGATTCAGTCGAGGTCAAGCTGGGTGAAGACTACCGCCTTGAGGTGCCGTCTCAAGAGCTGGGCGAACTGGTGCTCGAGCGGCTGTCCGTGCTCGACCCGGTTGCCTACGTGCGCTTCGCGTCGGTCTACCGCCAGTTTGACAGCCCGGAGCATTTTGTCGAAGAGTTGAAGAATCTGAAACGATGAAGCACGGACACGCGCAATCAGTCAAGGTCGGGTTTGGCGACGTTGTGGCGGTTGTTCTCTCCTCCCGAGTACGGGGTTGCGTGTCGGCGTGCGGCTTTGGCGGGTCAGAGCAGAACCCAGAGGAGGAAGATTGCCGGAAGTAGAAGTGAACGCAGGCCAGATGCAGGATGCCGTGAAGCAGGCGGAGTCGGTGGCGGAGTACTTCCGCCACGTTGAGAAACGCAGCGGCGAGAAGGTCGATTTCGACTTGGGCAAGATCAGGAGCGCCATCTTTCGAGCTGCCCGTTCGGTCGGCGGTGAAGACCGGGGCCTGGCCGAGGAGTTGGCGCACAAGGTCTGCGGTCACCTGCGCCAGTTGCGCGGCGACCACGTGCCCAAGGTAGAAGAGGTACAGGATGCAGTCGAGAAGATACTGATAGAGAACGGTCACGCGCGAACCGCGAAGGCCTTCATACTCTACCGTGAGAAGCACGCCCGACAGCGCCGCGGGACCAACCGCGAGGGTATCAAGAAACTCTTGTCCGGCAAGGCCGAGGCTACCGACCTCGCCTTGTTCGTGCAGACGACCGGCGAGACGATTGCCGGATGGGACCGGAACCGGATCTCGCGGGCGCTCGTGCGCGAGACGAACCTTGATGCGGCCGAGGCCGACAAGATAGCGCTTGAGGTTGAAGGCATCGTCGCTAATTCCGGTGTGAAAGAGGTGACGTCGTCGCTGGTTCGGGAACTGGTTAACTCGAAGCTGATCGAGCGCGGTCTGGTCGAGCACTACAAGCGCCACGCGCGCCTCGGCGTGCCAGCGTACGACGTTGAGCGGATGATGCTGTTCAAGAACCGCGAGAACGCCAATGTGCCGCACAACCCCGAGGCGACGAACATGACCATCGCCGAGTGGACCTTGAAGCAGTTCGCGCTTTCGATGGTCTTTGACGCGGACGTGGCCGACGCGCACACCCGGGGTGACATTCACCTGCACGACCTTGGGTTCATCAACCGGCCGTACTGCTCGGGCCAATCGCTTGAGTACGTGAAGAAGTTCGGGCTTTCGTTACCCAACGCGCTCTCGATGGCGCACCCGGCCAAGCACCCGGAAACTCTGCTTGCGCACATGGTGAAGTTCTCGGCCGCGCTGCAGGGCCACTTCGCGGGCGCAATCGGCTGGGACGCCGTTAACCTTTTCTTCGCGCCGTTCACCGAAGGGATGAACGACCACGACCTGCACCAGCTCGCCCAGATGTTGATATTCGAGTACTCGCAGCAGAACGTGGCCCGTGGCGGCCAGGCCATCTTCTCGGACATCAATTTGTACTGGGAAGTGCCCGCGCACTTCGCGGACGTCGAGGCCATCGGTCCGGGCGGCGAGTACACGGGTCGGAAGTACGGCGACTACATGAAAGCGGCGCAGCGCTTCGTCTGGGCGATGTTCGACGTGTACAAGGAAGGCGATGCCAAGGGCCGGCCGTTCTTCTTCCCGAAGCCGCTGGTGCACATGACCGAGCGGTTCTTTTCGACGCCGGGCTGGCAGGATTTCCTGTACCATATCTCGGAAGTGGCCACGGAAAAGGGGAACACCTACTTCGTGTTCGACCGGGGCAACACCGCGAAGATCAGCGAGTGCTGTCGCCTTTCGTTCAAGCTCGAGAAGTCGGATTTGTGCGACGCGCTGACGCCGTGGAAGATGCGCTACTGCGCCCTGCAGAACGTCACGTTGAACCTGCCGCGCGCGGCGTACGTCGCGAACCACAACGACGAGAAGCTGTTCGAGCGGCTGCGGCGCGACATCGAACTCGCAGCCAAGGCGCACGTCCAGAAGAAGGTGTTCATCGACAAGCTGCTCGCGCTCAAGGACGACGGGCCACTCGCGCTCCTGACAATGAAGCAGGACGGCGAGGAGTACCTGCGAATGAAGCGGGTGACCTACCTCGTCGGTGTGCTGGGCCTGAATGAGCTCGTCCAGTACCACCTTGGCAAGGAGTTGCACGAAGACGAGACGGCGTTCCGGTTCGGGCTCAAGGTGATGGCTTTTCTGAACCTCGAGTGCCGGCGCCTCTCGGCCCAGCACGAGATGCGGTTCGTCCTCGAACAGACTCCGGCCGAGTCAGCCGCGTACCGGTTAGCCCGGCTCGACCTCGGTCACTACCGGGACAGCGCCCTGCAGGTTGTCAAAGGGAGCATTGAGGACGGCTCGGCCTACTACACTAACTCGACCTACCTGAACGTCGGCCACCCGATTGACCCGATTGACCGGGTGTATCGCGAGGGCAAATGCCACGACATGATTGAAGCCGGCGCTTTGACCCACGTGTGGCTGGCCGACGCGCGGCCGCCCAAAGAGGCGATTGCCAACTTCGTGCTCAAGACTTTTCACCACACGCGTAACGCCCAGATTGCGTTTTCGCCCGAGTTCACGACCTGCAAGAACTGCCAGCGGACCAGCCGGGGCCTGAATGACATCTGTCCGTACTGCAGCTCGTCCGAGGTCGATTTCATCACGCGCGTGACCGGGTACTTTTCAACGGTCTCGAGCTGGAATGTCGGCAAGCGGGCCGAACTGCTCGACCGGTACAAGGACGGGTTCAAACCGGTTGGATAGTGGTCGGGCCGGAAAGTGGTCCAGAGATCAAGTGAGGAAGCGGAAATCCGACACTTGACCACTAGGCCACTGGATCACTAGGCCACCTCCTGATGCGCCTGCGCATCAGAGTCAAACCGGGCGCGCACGAAGAGAAAGTGAGCAGGGAGCCGAACGGCTCCCTGCTCGTTTCAGTAAGGGTCCGGGCTCAGGAAGGCAAGGCCAACGAGGCGGTCGTAAAGGCCGTGGCGAAGGCCCTGCGCGTGCCCAAGTCGAG
>CAZSUX010000098.1:0-9605 GCA_964610135.1 uncultured bacterium
AGGAGCGCACGTGGCTATCGGTCCTCCATCATTCCTTCGACCCGACGATGGCGCCGGCGGGCAAGTCTGCGGTCGAGGTCTGGTACCCGTGCCGGCACGAATACTGGCAGGAATTGGCGAAGGACCAGCCGCGCTACGATGCGGAGAAACAGCAGATCGCCGAGTTGACCATTGCCGAGCTTGACCGGCGCTGGCCCGGGTTCCGGGCGCAGGTCGAAGTGGTGGACGTGCCCACGCCCGCGACCTACGTCCGCTATACCGGCAACTGGCAGGCATCGCCGGACGGCTGGTACATCACGCCCGACAACATGCGGACCAACCCGATACGGACGTTACCCGGCCTTGCCGGACTCTGGATGGCCGGCCAGTGGACCGCGCCATTCACCGGTACGGTTATCGCCGCGCTCACGGGGCGCCAGGCTGTCCATTTGCTCTGCCGGCAGGACGGCAAGCGCTTCACGACGAACCGGCCCTGACGCCGGTTCTCCGTATCGCCTAGCGCAGCCGGGTTGCGGACAGCGCGCGAACCGCATTCGCAGAAACAGACGCTGGGTCGGGTTCCGCCGTCCGAAACCGGTTGCGCGCATGAGAATTGCAGGTATACTTCCCGCCAGCAGGACGACTCAGACCGCCACCAACTCGAAAGAGGCAAACCGATGATGGTAAAGGATCCGATCTGCGGGACCCCGGTAGACACCGAGCAGGCGAAGTACACCGTCGAGCTGTGGGGCCGCAAGTACTATTTCGACGGGGCGACGTGCGCCCGCCAGTTCCTGCACGGCGGACGCATTGCCTACTTCTCTATGGAAATCGGCCTGCTGAGCCAGATGCACACCTACAGCGGCGGGTTGGGGGTCCTGGCCGGTGACACCATCCGCTCGTGCGCCGACTTGCGCGTACCGCTCGTAGCCGTGACGCTTCTAACCCGGCTGGGGTACCTCAAACAGGAGCTTGCCCCGGACGGAACGCAGACCGAACTCCCGGACCCTTGGGACCCTGCGGCGTTCATGACCAAGCTGCCCAACCAGGTCCAGCTTGCGATCGAAGGACGGCAGGTGGTAGTCTGTGCGTGGTTGTACGAACACGAGAGCCTGACCGGCGGCGTCGTACCGGTCATCTTTCTCGATACGGATGTCGAAGCCAACGCGCCCGAGGACCGTCGCATTTGCGACAATCTATACGGCGGAGAGGAGCGCTACCGGCTGATGCAGGAGACGATCCTCGGCGTCGGTGGGGCGCGGATGCTAGAGACGCTCGGCCTCAACGTCCTCGTATACCACATGAACGAAGGGCACGCCGCGCTTCTAACGCTGGAGCTGCTACGCAAGTTCCGGGGTGACGTCGAGACGGCGCGCGAGCTAAGCGTGTTCACGACCCACACGCCGGTCGGCAGCGCGATGGACCAGTTCACGTACGAGCTGGCCGGGCGTCTGCTCGGCGATTACCTGCCGGCGAACATCCGGGAACTTGCGGGTCAGGATCGGCTGAACATGACGCTGCTCGGCCTAAACATGAGCAAGTACGTCAACGGCGTGACCAAAGCCCACCAGGCCTATACCAACAAGCTCTTCCCCCGCCACCACATCCGGGCCGTGACCAACGGCGTCCACTCGCACCATTGGACCTGCCGGCCGATGCGCGACCTCTTCGACCGCTACATCCTCGGCTGGGCGGTCGAGCCCGAACTCTTGGTGCGGGCCGACGTCATCCCCAACGAGGAGCTGTGGGAAAAGCACGTGCAGGCCAAGCAGGCGCTTATCGATGCCGTCAGGGAACGGAGCGGCGTTGAGTTTGACCCGGCGGCGCTGACGATCGGCTGCGCGCGCCGGTCGACCGCGTACAAGCGTCCGGCGTTCTTCTTTTCCGAGCCCGACCGCCTGCGCTGGATTGCCCGCCGCTACAAGCTGCAGATGGTCTTCGCGGGCAAGGCCCACCACCGCGACGAGCCGGGTAAGGAGCTTATCCGGGAGGTCTTCAGTAACATCGAGCAGTTCAAGGATATCATGAAGATCGTCTACCTTCCGGACTATGACATGGAGCTGGCGGGGGTGCTGACTTCCGGTGTGGATGTGTGGCTTAACACGCCGCTGCCGCCGTACGAGGCGTCCGGCACGAGCGGCATGAAAGCCGCTCACAACGGCGTGCTCAACTTCAGCGTCCTTGATGGTTGGTGGCTGGAGGGCTGCATCGAGGGTACGACGGGCTGGTCAATCGGCCCGTGGCCGAGCGAGAATCCCTCCGAGGCCGACCGGCGCCGGCAGGAACTCGAAGACCTCTACGACAAGCTCGAGTACATCATCGCCCCGACCTACTTCAAGAACCGGGACGTGTGGATACAGTTGATGAAGAACTCAATCGGGAAGATCGCCTACTACTTCAACAGCCACCGGATGATGATGCGGTACATGACGGACGCGTACGTATTCTAGGGCTGAGAATAGGTCCTATTGGCTCTATGCTGCGGCCAGCGCTTCGTACAGCGTCCGGTAGGAACGGACCGATCGGTTCCACGAGAAGTCTTCACTCATCCCGTTGCACCTAACACGCGCCCACGCTTGCCGGCTGCGGTAGACCCTCACCGCTCGCGCGGCGGCCTCAACCAGGGAGCCAGCCGAGTAGTCTTCAAACAGAAAGCCGTTTCCATTCCCTCTGGACGGGTCGAACTCCTGCACCGCGTCGGCCAGCCCTCCGGTCCTTCGCACCACTGGTACCGCACCATACCTCATGCCGATAAGATCGGACAGGCCGCACGGCTCGAACCGCGACGGCATAAGAAGCATGTCACTTGCCGCGTAGACTTGCTTTGCCGCATCGAGTTCGAAGTACGGATGGACGCGGACCCGACAAGGAAACCGCTGCTGGATACGGGTCAGGAGGTCAACGTACCGCTGCTCTCCCTCGCCCATTATCACGAGTTGCAGCGGTAGATCGAGCAGACCCTCGACGCCTTCAGCTACAAGGTCCAGCCCCTTCTGGTCGGTCAGGCGAGATACGATGGAAGCGAGCGGCATGGATGACACTTCCAGACCCTGGGAAACTTGGAAGGCATGCTTGTCCAGCATCTTGCCGGTCGGGTTTGCCGCATCAAAGCCCGCGACGAGCGCCGGGTCGGTGGCGGGGTCCCAGAGGCTATAGTCGACGCCGTTAAGGATGCCGCTCAGGACGCCTTCGCGTGCCCGCAGCACGCCGTCGAGGCCGCACCCATGCTCCGGGTTCTGGATTTCCCGGCAGTAGCCGGGGCTAACCGTGGTCACGCGGTCGGAGTAGACCAGACCGGACTTGAGCAGGCTCACTTTGCCATAAAACTCCAGCCCGTCCGCCAAGCCCCGGTTACCATTTGCCAATCCAAGGGCCGGCAGCTTCTCGGCCGGGCATATTCCTGAGAAAGCCATGTTGTGGACTGTGAACAGCGTCCTAATGCCGTCGAAGAACCGGTCCTTTCGGGCCAGCATCTTCAGGTACAGTGGCACGAGGCCGGTCTGCCAGTCGTTGCAGTGGATTACGTCCGGACGCCAGCCGGTAGCCTTCAACCCTTCCAGGACCGCACGGCTGAAGAAAGAGAACCGCTCGGCGTTGTCCGGATAGTCACCGGCGCCGTTCCCGTAGATGTGGTCGCGGCCGAAGAACTCCTCCTGTTCCAGAAGGTAAACCGGAATCCTGCCATCGAGTAAGGTGCTGTTAAGTGACCATGGCCGGTCGAGCGGGCTCGACGATGCGCCGAATTCGGCGAGTTGATGAGTACGGAATGATTCAGGGAAAATCCGGCTGTAGAAAGGGGTAGCAATCGCGACTTCGCAACCGATATCGGCAAGCGCCTTGGGAAGGGAGCCGGCGACATCGGCGAGGCCGCCGGTCCGGGCGAATGGGTGAACCTCCGACGCCACGAACAACACTCTCGGCCCTGCGCGTCGCTCGGTATGTAACCTGAGATGAGTCGGACGCTGGCGTGTAACACGTCGAGTTACTGCCGAGGTAGCCACGCTCTCAATGAGACCAGCCGAATCGCTGACCGTCGGTACTGCGAGGTCACTTTGGTACAGGCTGGATGAGTCTGTTTTCATGTTTGGCTATCGTGTGTATGCACTGCAATTCTAGTGCCTACCTGCAGGTTCACGCGCGGCTCCGGCGTCCCGTCCTCAGCCGCGGCCGGACATAGCTGCGGCGCCGTTCTTCCTCCGGCCCGGTTCGTCCGTGGTCGCGGAGCAGCAGACGCAGCCCGGCGGCGAGTTTCGCGTCGTTGCTCCCCGGCTGCAGCCGCCAGCGCCAGTTGGGCCATGCAGTACCGGGCAGGTTCATCCTTGCCTCGCTGCCGAGGCCGAGGATGTCCTGCATCGGCAGAATGACGGTGTCGGCGACCGACGCAATCGCGAGGTGCACGAGGTCGGCGGCAATGGTGTCGGCACTCGCCTCGTGCCCGAGGTACCGACTCAGCCGGGTCCGTTCGACCGCCGTTGTCTCGCGTTCAAACCAGCCGCGGGCCGTATTCATGTCGTGAGTGCCGGTGTACAGCGCGCACGCCCGGGGAAGGTTGTGCGGCTTGTGCGGGTTCGAGTCGCAATCGTCGCAGAAGCCGAAAATCAGGACCCGCGTGCCGGCGAAGCTGAATTCACGCATCACTTCCCTCACGTCCGGCGTGATAAAACCGAGGTCCTCGGCGATAATCGGCAGGGTGCCGAACCGGCGCGCCAGCGAAGTGAAGAAGTCGCGCGCCGGGACGTCGACCCACTGGCCGACTTCGGCCGTGGTTCTGCCCGCCGGTACCTGCCAGAAGGCCACGAATCCCCGGAAGTGGTCGATTCGCGCGACATCGAACAGCTCGAAGCAACGGGAGAACCGGCTCTCCCACCAGCCGTAGCCCTGCCGCGTCAGCGCATCCCAGTCGTAGACCGGCATTCCCCAGAGCTGTCCGGTAGCGCTGAAAGCATCGGGCGGCACCCCGGCCAGGAAAGCCGGCCTGCTGCCGGAATCGAGCTTGAAGATGTCGGGGTTCGACCAGACATCGGCGCTCTGGTGGTCCACATAAATCGGGATGTCACCCATCAACCTGATGCCATGCCGGTGGCAGTATCGCTTAAGCTCCGACCACTGCCGGTCCAGCACGAATTGAACGAACTGCTCGCGCTCAACCCGCTCGGTGAGTTCATCCTCAAGCATTGCGTCCACTTCGGCCGGCCATTCCGGCCAGGGCGTGCCGAGCCTTGATGCCAGTGCCCGGAAGTTCGCGTGCGGTTCAAGCCAGCCGGCGTTTTCTCTGCAGTACTGCCTGAAGCCCGGGTAATCGCCCGACTGTCGGAAGCGTCCGAAGGCGATGTCGATCGCCCGGTTCTTCACGGCTGTCGCCTGTTCGTAGTCCGCATCACCCACCGGCAATGCGTCCGGCAGGTCGTTCCGGTCGAGAAGGCCGTCAGCAACCATTCGCTCGAGGCTGATAAGAAGCGGGTTCAGGGCGAACGCCGAGTCGCTTCGGTAGGGCGAGAAACCATGGATTCCGCTTACCGGGTCCGGCGGAAGGACCTGCCAGATGTTGACTCCGGCCTCGAACAGGAAGTCGACGAACCGATACGCCTCGTCGCCCAGGTCGCCGACACCATACGGCGACGGCAGCGAGGTCAGGTGGAGCAGGACGCCGCAGGAACGAGACATAGCCTCAGCAGTTCCGAATGTTCAACGCCCAATTCCTAATGACCAACGAAGCCCCAATCGCCCAGTGGGATGATCTCCACGATTTTTCATTAGTTGGGAATTGGCCATTAGTCACTTTCCCCCGACATCCGCTACCCGACCTTGAGGTTGAGGTACTTCGCAAGGCGTTCGAATCGACCGGCACGGTCCTTTGCCTCTTTGTCTCCGGACTCGGCGGAGCGCCGCAGCTCCGGATAGACCGAAGCGACGAGCGACAAGAAGAGGTTCTGGCTCTGCCAGAGGTCGAGCGGCAGCTTCAGTCCGTCCAGGACGTCGAAGAGGCCCACGGCGCAGTCGAGCAGATCGCCCCTTGCTCCCAGCCCGTTGTCTTTTGTCAGTTCGGCGACGAGGCGCTCGATGGTCTTGCTGGCCGTGGGACCGAGCACGTCCCGGTCCGGCTCGATAATTCCGGGACGGAACTCCTTCGCGAACAGCGCGAGGCGGTTTAGGTCGAGGACAGGTTGCTCCAACTGACGGCGGAAAGCGGTGTTGAGCATCACCGACAGCGGGACTGCCAGGGTGCTCGACGGACTCATCCCGACCTCACGCATTGCTCGGGCGCTTGAATAGCAGCGTTCGAGACCGTCGACGAGCAGCGGCTCGATCCTTGCGACTGCCTCGTTTAATACCCGCGCCAGGATGCGGCGCTGCCCGTCGCGGAGGACGTGGCCGAAAGTGTAGCCGCCGTTCCCGAAGAAATGCTCGATTGCCCGGATGACCTCGGCCACGTCTCCCCAGAGGAAGGATGCCGCCGCCTTGTCTCCGGCCTCTTTCAGTGCGGCGTCGTCGGCGTGAGGGCTGACCCAGGCCGAGAGATGCTGTCCGCCGAAGTGCAGCACCGCAAAGGCGAGGACATCCTCCTGCTGCGTGACTTGCGACGCGACTCGCATCTTTCCGAACGCCAGCTTCTGCGAACCGACTTCAGTCAGCCGCCGTTCTTGCTCGGTTGCCGTAAAGCGGCCCAATCGGGCAACGGAGCCGCTCGGCCGGAACAGCGACGCCATCGCGAAATGGGCGGCGGCCCGCGCGAGGTCGATGACCACCGGTTCCACCTGCGAAGCGTAGATCTTCGCGCCGTCACCCGAATCGGGGAGGTTGCTCTGCGCAGCCGCGAGCCGCCCCTTGAACTCGGGCTCGAAGTCCTGCCCCGTGGTTTCCCGGGCAAGCTGTATCGCTCGCGCCGAACAACGCAGGACCTGTACGCTCGTCAGTTCGGAGATGTCATCGAAGAACCAGCCGTCGCTCGAGTACTGCAGCATGGCAAAGCGCTGAAGCTCCAGCAGCTTGAGCAGCCGGGTCGTTTCTTCCTTTGATAGCTCCCGGGAGGCGTGGCCCTGAACGAACCGTTCGACGCTCTCGGGCGACCGGTCCAGTATCACCGTGATGTAGTCGTCGCGCGCCTGCCAGGGGTCGCGCACGAGCCGCGCTGCCTCTTTTTCAAAGAGCACGGCAAGCTGGTCGCGCAGCCAGTCCATTGACGAGCGCAGCGGCGCCCGCCACTTTTGATTCCAGCCGGGATGGCTGCCCGAACTGCACCCGCAGTTGGCGCGCCAGCGCTCGATGCCGTGGCTGCAGCTCCAGGAGGTGTTCTCGTTGATGGACACTTCGAAACTCGGCGGGAAGCGTTCCAGGTACTCGCCGTAAACCGTCAGCCGGATTGGTGAAGCTTCAATCTCGTGCAGGCAGGCGGCGAGCGCCATGTCGCCGAAACGGTGATGGTGGCCGAAGGTCTCGCCGTCCACCGCGATGCTCTCCAGCAGCGGCCGGTCTGAGCCGTCGCCGAGTGCCGCCTGCAGCCGTGCGGCAAAGACCCGGCCGTCGTCGAGGAGCGGCCCGAATGCAACATCCTTGGCAACCGGGCCGTCGTAGAAGAAGACCGCGATGGAACGATTCGAGGACAGCCGGCAGAGGTACGCCTGTTTCGGGTCCAGGTGGCCCGCAGCATTCTGCCAAACCTCTTCGCCGACCGGCCGGAACGCTCTGGCCTGATGCGGGGCAAGGATTGTGAATTTGACCCCGAGTTCGGCCAGAATTTCGAGCGTCGGAACGTCAACGGCTGTCTCCGCCAACCACATGCCTTCGGACTTCCGCCCGAACCGATGCTCAAAGTCGGCCAGTCCCCAGATCGCCTGTGTCCTCCGGTCGCGCAGGTTGTCGAGCGGCGCTATGCTGTGGTTGTACATCTGAGCAATGGCCGAGCCGTGACCGGAAAACCGCGCCCGGCCGGCCCGGTCACCATCGAGGATAGAGCGGTAGGTCTCCGGTCGGTTGCGTTCGAGCCAGGTAAGCAGGGTCGGGCCGAAGTCGGCCGACATGCGTTCGTAGTTGCTTACGATGCCGGCGATCCGACCTTTGTCGTCCAGCAGCCGGGCCGCCCCGTTGGGGGCGTAGCATTCGCGGGTTATCCGGTCGTTCCAGTCGTGGAAGGGATGGGCTGAATCCTCTTCCTCGACTTCCTCGAGCCAGGGATGCTCGCGATACGGCTGGTAGAAGTGGCCGTGGATGCAGATGTGCTGTTCTATAGCCTTTTTCCCTCGGGTTCCGGGGCGTACCCCTAGCTCAGACGTTCGAGCCGGTTGAGCGCGACGAAGAGCTTGTCGCCCTTCTCATGGTATTCGAGCTTGCCTTCACGTGCCAGCCAGCCCAGTGCCTGGTTGACGACTACCGGCTTCTCCAAAACCATCCGCGGAAGCCGGCTGATGTCGGCCTCCTCCTGCTTTTTGAGGACCTGCCAGACTTTGCCGGCGGTCGCTCCGATTCTCTCGGTCATCGCTACCATTTGTTTTCTCCGTTCAGGTTCGTTTCAGGACAATCGCCGCCATCGGCGGCAGGGTCAGCTCGAGCGAGTGGTCCCGGCCATGCGCCGGGACCGGCTGAGCCTCAATCGTACCGGGGTTCTTCACGTCGCTTCCGCCGAACTGCGCGGCGTCGCTGTTCAGGACCTCGCGCCAGGGACCGCCGCATGCGCCGACCCGGTAGTTATGACGCGGCACCGGCGTGAAGTTCCCGATGAAGAGTAGTTCCTTGCCGCCGCTGCCGCAGCGGATGAAACTTATGACGCTGTTGTCGCGGTCGTTCACGTCCACCCACTCGAAGCCGCCCGGGTCGAAGTCAAGCTCGTACAGAGAGGGCTCCTGCCGGTAGAGCCGGTTGAGCTCCCGCACCCATGCGAGAACGCCCTGATGGGGCAGGTATTGGAGCAGATGCCAATCGAGGCTCGATTCGTGGTTCCACTCCCGCCACTGCCCGAATTCGCCCCCGTTGAACAGAAGCTTCTTACCCGGGTGGCAGTACTGATAGCCGAACAACAGCCGGAGGTTGGCGAACTTCTGCCAGTCGTCGCCCGCCATCCGGCCGAGAAGTGAACCTTTGCCGTGGACGACTTCGTCGTGCGACAGCGGCAGGACGAAGTTCTCGGCGAAGGCATACCAGATACTGAAGGTCAACTCGTCGTGATGGTACTTCCGATGGATGGGGTCATGGGCCAGGTAGTCGAGCGTGTCGTGCATCCAGCCGAGCTTCCACTTCATGCCGAACCCGAGTCCGCCCACATAGTCGGGACGGGTCACCATCGGCCACGCGGTCGATTCCTCGGCGATCATTACGATACCGGGCCGGCCATGGTAGCAGGCCGCGTTGAGCGTGCGCAGGAAGTCGATGGCCTCGATATTCTCCCGGCCGCCGTAGCGGTTGGGTCGCCACTCGCCGGGCTTACGCGCGTAGTCCAGGTAGAGCATCGATGCTACCGCGTCGACGCGCAGGCCGTCGGCATGGTAGCGGTCGAGCCAGAACCGGGCGCTGGAGATAAGGAACGACCGCACTTCGTTCCGGCCGAGGTTGAAGACGCAGGAGTTCCATTCCGGGTGCCGGCCCTGCTCCGGGTCGTCATGTTCGTAGAGCGCGGTCCCGTCGAAACGGGCAAG
>CAZSUX010000099.1:0-9510 GCA_964610135.1 uncultured bacterium
GCTTCACTGCCGCGAGCGTATTGTCGTGCATCACGGCAATGCGCGTGACCGTGCCTTCGTTGTCCAGTATCGGGAAGACCGTAGCACGGAAGCAGACCTTGCGGCCGGGAATACCCGGTAGGCCGATTTCAGTCGGGTCGTACCAGGTCGGCGGCGTCTCGACCCGCGTGCCGGCCAGTACGCGCCGCAGTTGCGGCTCGAGCAGTCCTGCCCGCTTCAGCCCGCGTTCATCAAAGAGCGGTATCCCAGGCGGCGGGACCTTGCCGAGCAGGCGCTCGGCTGCCTTGTTGCTGGACAGTGGTTTACCATCTGGTGAGAAAAGCTCGATGCTGACCGGGCTGGAATCGGCGAAGCTGTCGAACGCCGCACCGGCGCGCCGCTCGGCGCCCTGGGATGCCTCCTGCTCATTTGCCTCTCGCCGCGGGTCTCGACTGCGGGCGAGCATTGCCGCGAGACCCAGCGGCATCAGTGCCAGTTTGCCGACAGCACGTTCACGGCCGCGTGCCGCCACGCCAACGGACACCAGCGCAGCCAGGTACACGATGAACAGCGTCTTGTCGAAGGCAGATGTGCGATCAGTCATGCTTGAGACCGGGTCAGGATATTGGATGGGCGACTAGAGTCAAGGTCGGTCTTGGCCCGTGCCGATAGACAGAACAGAAAGCCGGCGGTCAGAATCGAACTGACGACCTGCGGTTTACGAAACCGCTGCTCTGCCAACTGAGCCACGCCGGCGCCGGTGCGATTGTAGCAGGCACGGGGCGAGAGTCAAGCGAGCGTTGCTCCCGGAGCGACGAGGAGAGCACTTGCGCGCACGCGGTCCGGTCGTTAGAATGAGAACGATGCAGATGCCGGAGCGGACGCTGGCCGATCGTCTCGGACGGCGGATAAGTGGTTCACGGTCTCGTACATATTGGCTGAGCGTGTTGGTGATGGCCGCGATTGGCGCCGCCGTCATGATGCTATGGCCGGTTCGACGGGAACGGCCGCTGCTGGCTGAACCCTCGGCGCCGCGGCCGGACTACAGCGTGGCCAAGGTGACTGATGTCTCCACGAGGAGGGTCGAGCGGCTCAACCTCACGGTTCTGGTGCGGCCGGACATGCCGGACGAGACTCTGCAGGCAGCGCTGAACTGGGCGCTCTACTCAGTTCTGGACGAATACAACCGTCAGCGCAAGCACCGGGTTCAAACGATCTGGGCCTACGCGGTCGAGGATTCGGCCCTGCCGCTCTCGCGCTGGCGCGCGCTGGCGATCTGGGCTGACCCGAAACTACCCGAGCCACTCCAGCCCGCGCGCTCGGGCGGCGACGCGGTGAAGGTCGGATCGGTCGAGTACGATTTCACAAATCCGGTCCTGGGATTCGGTGTCTCAGGTACGGAAACGCCGGCAAGGAGATAGCTATGAAACACGTGATTCCTGCACTGGTACTTGGTGTTCTGTTGCTGGTTGCATTGTCTCTTGGCTACGGTGGCTTCGAGGTAACCAGCACATTCACTAGTGTCGGAGGCCTCAATTACACACTGAATTCCCTCAATCGCGGGCGGGGAGGGACCCGTGAACTGGCGTACGGATCCTCGTTGTGGTGGGTCGGCGGTCATGGCGGGGATCACGTGGGCCCCGTTACATTAGGCGGATCCGGGGCGATTTCTCCATGGCATCACTGCCAGGCTGATTCTCTGGAGAGCAGGCTGTTCGCCATTCGCGCGAACTTCGAGGTCGGATTCCCGTACAGCCCGAACGAGTGGGTCTCGGTCAGGCCGTGCGTCGAACTCGGCGGCAACGGTTTGGTCGTCTACGCGCAAACCCCTAGCGCGGACTCAAAAATGTGGTTCGCCGCCTGGACCGTCGGTGCCGCGCCCGGCGTCGAGTTGATGGGTAGTTTGCCGACGTCATCCGAGTCCTTCATCGGGCTGTTCGTCAAGGCCAGCTACTTCATCCCGGTTTCAGGCCCGGCGTGGTTCGGGGACGATAATCCACCGGACTTCGGCCTGGGCGGATTCGCCATCCAGATCGGGCTCCGCTTCGGGAAGACCGTCTCTCTTGCCGAAGGGGACGGGTTCGAATACTGACGGCGCAACGCTACCGCGACGGCCACTTCCGCAATTCCTTTGTCTCCAACTGGTTAGGGCGGGTCTCTCCCGTGGCTCGCTGATTCTCATACGGCAATGAGGCCGGCCAAGAGTGAAGGCAACCCCGAGCCCGAGGGGGCGTCTAAACTGAAGAGTAAGGTGAACGATACCCTAGAAGTAGTCAAAGACGAGCGTCGGACCGGCGCAGAGCTGAGTTTCGAGCACCTGTACGAGACGTATCGGGGTCGGGTCTTCGGCACCGCCTACCGGATGCTATCCAATCGGGCTGACGCCGAGGACGTCACTCAGGACGTATTCGTGAAGGTGTTCAAGAAGCTCAAGTCGTTCCGGGGTGACTCGGCGGTATCGACGTGGATATACAGGATAGCCATAAACGCCTGTCTCGATTTCCGCCGTCGTCGCAAGCTCCGTCAGGCCGTGTCGCTGGATGATGGCCTTGAGGTTGGGTCGACACCGCTGAGCGTGACCCGGCTCATCGAGAGCGCGCTGCCGAAGATGGCCGAGGGGTATCGACAGGTGTTTGTCCTGCACGACATCCAGGGGTTGAAGCACCAAGAGATAGGCAAGATACTCGGGATTACCGACGGCGCGAGCAAGTCGCAGTTGCACCGGGCGCGTGCGTTCCTGCGGCGAGAATTGGCGCCCTACCTTGCCGACCGACATTGGGTGAGAGGAGAGTAGTTGGAGCAACATTGTTCTGAAGAGAATCTGAGTGCCTACCTCGACGGCGACCTTGAATCCGAGACGGCGGGCACGACGGCAGAACATCTCGCGGAATGCGAGGTCTGCCGAAAGACACTGGCACAGGTTCGTGCCATCCGCGACGCTGCCCCGGGAATGGAGCAACTGGTGCCCCCGGAGAGGGTCTGGGGCGCAATCCAGGAGCGGCTTCGTGGCTCGCGGGCCCGCGGCCGCCGCCTGACGAGATTGCTGTGGGTAGGAGTTCCGGCGCTGGCTGCGACACTGCTGGTCGTCGTGCTGGCCGGGAGGTCGAATCTGCCGGTCGTGCCGGGGAGAAGTGCAGCCATGGCTGTGTCCGGACTGAGCAAGGAACAGGTGGCCGAGGAGACGGCGCGCGACTATGAGGAATACATGCGCGGGATTGACCATGCGATTGACGAGTGCCGCACCGCGCTCGTTGAAAACCCGGGCAACACGCGGGTTCGCGCCGCCTTTTCCGGGGCCCGGTCCAACCGGCAGAACGCGATGGACCGGCTCGTGTCCGGGGGGTACTAGTGGGCGCGGGCACGGAGAAGTCAGAAGTCAAAATGCAGAATCCAGAGCGTAGAACTCCGAAGAGAACCAGGGGCCTCGCTGCTCTGGCGATCGCGGTCGTCGGGCTGGCCGGGGTACTCGTGGCCGGGCCGTTGGTGGTCACGCGCCGGATCGAGAGGCGGGTTCCGCTGGCCGGGTGCGAAAAGGCAATTATCCTCCACCGGTACGGCAACGTCGCGGTCACTGGTACCGGCGATGCGCGCGCGCTGATTGACGCCCTGGTGCGTGTGACTGCGGCCGACCGGAACCTTGCCGATGAGTATGCCAGGCGGATTGACGTCCGGGCAGCCGGGCAGGGTGACTCGTTCGTGATTGCCACCTTCTACCCGCCGGACGTCCCGGCCGACCCCCAGTTCGGGTACGAGGTGGAGCTGAACATCAGGATACCGGCAGCGACCGAGGCGTCGGTGCAGAGCTCGTTCGGCGACGTGATAATCGCGGGTATGGATGGAGAATGCCGCGTGTCCAACCGCTTCGGCGACGTCGAAATCGACCGCTGCGCCCGGTGCAGCGTCGACAACTCGTACGGCCGGGTTCGGCTGGTTGAGACCCGGGGCCTGGCTAAGATCAGGAATTCATACGGCGACGTAGACGTGCGAGAGGCGGCCGGGCCGGTGCAGGTTACAAACCGGTACGGCTCCGTCCGGACCGGTCAGTCGGAGGGCGAAGTCCGGATCGACAACCGGTTCGGCAACGTCGTTGCCCTTCCCGACCACGGCCGGCTCATGATCGTCAACCGGTACGGTGACGTCGATGCCCGGGTCGCGAGCACGGACCTGAGCGCGCTTGACATTGTGTCCCGCCTGGGTCGGGTTGACTTGAGGCTGACCGGCGGCATCCCGTTTCAACTCGATGCCAACGCGCTCCAGGGTCAAATCAGCTCCGGCTTCCCGTTCGTCGTGCGCGAGGTCGGAACCGCGCAACTGGTGTCGGCCCGGCAGGGGACGGGCGGACCGCGCATCGGGCTGGACGGTGTCTGGAGCAATTTCGTGATTCATCCGGATACGGCCGGTTCGCACCCGGCCGCGGGTCCGAATTCAAAGGAGGAAAGATGAAGAGAACTGACCGTGTTCTACTGGTGCTGGCCGCGGTGGCTGCGCTTGCGGTGGCCGGGCCGGCCGACGATTCCACCAAGACCGCTAACGGCTGGCTGGGCGTGTACAGCGACGACCTCTCCAAGCCGATGCTGGTGGCACTGGGTATTGACCACGGCGTGCTGGTGACCAGAGTCGCGGAAGAATCACCGGCGGCAAAGGCCGGGCTCGAACTCGGTGACATAATAGTGTCGCTAGACGGAGAAGAGACCGGCGACGGCTCGGACCTGCGCCGGGCCGTGCGCGGGCGGCCGGAGAAGAAAGTCGTGCTCGCCGTCCGGCGCCGGGGCAAGAACCGGAAACTGACCGCCACACTGGCGACTCGAGAGCTGTCCGAATCCACGTTCAACTTCCAGTGGCCGGACGTACCGGAAGAGGCACTCCGCGAGGTCCGACGCGTCCTGGTCGACGTCGGTCCGGAACCAAAGAAAGCACAGGGGAAGTACGATGGCACGCTGGACTCGCTCCGCAAACAGATGGAAGAACTGAAGCGTGAGCTTGATAGCCTGCGGGTCCAGATGCAGAAGAAGGCCAAGGGCAACTGACCGTCCGCCTCCTTGTGCCGGAAACGGGGCCATGGGGCCCCGTTTCGTTTGGTGCCGTGGGGTCGGTTTGACTCTCAAGCCGCGGGGCGTAGGATTGCAGGTATGGCGAACCCGGTGCCGCTGAGCATCTGCATTGTCACCGATGCGTACCTGCCATCCATCGGCGGCGTAGAGAACCACGTGCTGCACCTTTCTGCCGAGCTGAAGCGGCTCGGGCACGCTGTGGTCGTGGTGACCCACAAGCCGCCGCCGATTTCGCACCGGGTAGTGGGCCAAGTTGAGTCACCCGTGCCGGTCCACCGGCTCGCCGGCGAACTCATTGTCTTCCGCGAGCACGACATCGCCATCGACCCCCGCATGGTAGCCTCATTCAAGGAACTGCTCGAACGGAACCGGTTCGACATCGTGCACGGCCAGAGCGAGGGCTCGTACCTTGTCTATGAGGCTCTGGCAGCGGCACGACGTCGGGGCATCGCGACGGTACTGACGCGGCACTCGGTGCTGCGGAACAAACCCGCGGTTGCCCGGTCGTTCCTTATCACACTGACGAGGCTGTTGGCGAGGCGGGCAGACGGTTTGATAGCGGTCAGCCGTCCCTGCGCCGAAGAATCGAGGGGATTCCCGGGGCCCATCCGCATAATACCCAACGGGGTAGACATTGACGAATTCAAGCCGTTGCCGGCCGAACGGGAGCGTCTCCGCGCCGACTTGGGGTTCGCGGCCGAGGACATTGTGCTTGGCTATGCTGGCAGGCTGCACACGACCAAGGGCATTCCGCTCCTGCTCGACCTCTTCGAGCAACTGCATCGCGAGAATCCGAAGCTCAAACTACTGCTCGCCGGGCCCGGACCGCTGCGTTCCGCTATCGAGAAACGAGTTGTCGCATCGCCGGGGTCGATCAGGTTGCTCGAACCGCAACCTTTCGACAAGGTCGCCACGCTGCTCGACGCGCTGGACGTGTTTGCTCTTCCATCTCGGGGCGAGGCGTTTGGGATATCGCTGCTGGAGGCTATGGCGTGCGGGCTGCCGTCGGTCGCCTTTGGACGCTGGGGCGTCAAGGAGCTGGTTGTTGACGGCGAGACCGGGCTGCTTGCCGACAGCCCGGCCGACTTCTTGGTGAAGCTCAGGCTGCTGGCTTCCGACGGAAAGCTGCGCGAGAGACTGGGGCAGGCGGCGCGGAGGAGCGTTGCGGAGAGATTCTCGTGGCCCCGGGTTGCGCTGGAAACGGTCGCGTTCTACCGCGAGCTTGTCCGAAGCTGAGCTCTGCTAGTAGACAACCCGTCCGATGTCCGAATGGTCGAGCATCACCGTGCCCCATCTCACTTCGACTGAGTAGAGCAGGATACCGTGTCCGGAGCGGTTCCATGGCAGTCGCACTGACCATCCTCGCGAGTCGGCCGATGCGTCTGGCGTCAACTCCACCGTGAGTCCGTTGTGGGAGACGCTGTCGGTGTCAAGTCCGATTGAGTGGGCAAAGAAGGAGTAGTCGAGATTCGATGACGGTTCGGCTGGAAGCGCGACCTGCAGGTTCAGCGATTCGCCTTCGACGCTGGCCATTATTGTGCCGAGCCCGGCTGCAGGCATGAATCCGACCCGCGGCGCGTCCCCGGTCACCACGCCGGCTGGTCCACCGATTCGGTCGAAGAGCTCGTTGTTCGCGACATAGCTGTAGAGGTCGCTGCCGAAGGTCCCCTGCTGGCTGTCATGGTAGCCCAGGGCTTCCTGTTTGGTCCGGCGTTGCTCGTCGTCAAGGCTGACCGCGAGCCAGTGATGGCCTGGGCCCGCCAGGTCCTCGGGCGGCGAGAGGAAGCCGGAGTCGTTGGTCTGCGCACCAGGATATGGCGGCCGATGAACCAGGTAGCAGTACAGCTCCGGGAAAGAAGCGCCTGCGGGCAGCCGCCACGCCTCGCGGGCGATGGCGATGAACATCGCGGTCGACCAATGGTCGGGGTGTGCATCAAGCGGGTGGGGCGCGAACAGGCGACTCGGCCTCAGCGTTCTCAGAAGAGAGGTGAGGTCATCCAGGAGTCTGCGGCCGGTGTACTCGTGCCCGGTTCGGCCATACGGTTCAGTCATGGCCCCGGTATGTGATGACCGGCACGGAGTCTGCCAGTGCTGCTGCCACAAACAGGTGATGCCGTCGTCCGGGTAGCCGAGAAAGACAAGTCCGGAGGTACCCAGGCCGAGCAGGCGCGCGCCGGCTTTGGCTTCTTCGACGCGGGCCCGGCCCAGCTCGAGGTAGTCCTCAGGGCCTGGGAACATGTTGCCGGTGACGCGCCATGCCGACGGCCAGGAGCCGTCGCCCGCGGTCACGTAGACAACCCAGACCGAGTCACCCAAAGCGAGAGCCTGCTGAATCAGGCCGCCGCAAGCCAGCACCTCGTCGTCAGGGTGTGGCGCGACAATGACGATGCGTTCATTCGGCTGCAGGCGGAGAGTGTCGAGGACAGGAGCCGCAAGCCCAAATCCAAGCGCAAGCACAAGCGCAAGCACAAACGTGGGTTTCCTCGCTTGGGCTTGGGCTTCCTTGCTTGAGCTTTTCTGGCTCAACGACTGAGGCGGGGTGACCAGGCCGGCGAGTACGCGCCCTTGACGTTGGTGACCTTGCGCTGGTTCGCGCCGGTCCAGTCCATCGTGTAGACTTCGAACGAGCCGGAGCGGTTCGAGGAGAAGGCGATGTGGAGTCCGTCCGGAGACCAGCAGGGGTCCTCGCTGTTCATCCCCGAGGTCAGGCGCATGTAGGTGTCGCCGGTGATGTCCGTAACGCAGATCTGGTTGGTGCCGCCGGGCTGGCGTTGGACAAAGGCGATCAGGTCTCCGCGCGGCGACCATGCCGGTGAGGTGTTGTAGCTGCCCTCGAAGGTCAGGCGCTGCACGTCGGTCCCGTCGGCGTTCATCACGTACACCTGTGGGGTGCCGGTTCGGTCGGAAACAAAGGCAACCTGTCGGCCGCTCGGCGACCAGCTCGGAGAGATGTCGATGCTCTTGTTGTTGGTCAGCCGGCGCAGGTTCTTGCCGTTCGGGTCCAACAGGTAGATTTCCTGATTTCCCTCAAATCCGAGGGAGGCCGCCATTGTGCGGCCGTCGGGTGAGAAGGCGGGCGCGGTGTTGAGCCCGTTGCGGGCGCTGACAGGCACTGACTTGCCGGTGCCCAGCGAGTACGTGAAGATGTCGAGCGTCCGCGAGCTGTAGGTGCAATAGGCGAGGGCCGCGCCGGACGGGGCCCAATCGGGAAAGAGCTTGAGCCCGCCCGACTTCGTGAGCTGGTCCATCCCCGCACCGTCGTAGTCGACGACACAGAGTTCCTTGGTTTCGCGGTCAATGGCGCGCGCGAACGCCAAGCGCGTGCGGCTCACGCCGTCGTCCGGCGTGATGAGCTTGATGACTTCATCGGCCATCTGGTGCGCGAGCCAGCGCCATTGTTCGGAGAGGCCATAGGACTTGGAGGCAATCAGCCGGTTCACGTCGAGGTCGTACATTCGGAGCTGCACCTGCGGGCCGGAACGCTTCGTGACCAGGTCACCGCAGATGAGGATCTGGGCGCCGGTCGTGCCCCAGCCCTTGAAGTCGAGCTTTTTCTCGTCGGTGACGAAGTTGAAGGTCTTGCCCGGTTCGGGCTCCTCGAACGAGAAGTGGAGAGAGAACTTGAGGTCGGCGACCAAGACGGACCGGATGTCCCGTACCCGGGCAGCGGTCGATCCGTCGGTGCCGACGGGTGTCTGGAAGTCGGCGATTACGAGGTCGAGCTTCTTTCGGCCGCCGCTCGATGTCAGCTTCAGCCAGAGTTCCTCGGCCGGAATCTCGACCGCTGGGGCCGGGGTCAGCGGCGGCTGGTCCTGCGCGAGGGCGGGAAGCACAAGCGCAAGCAGGAGCAGACCTGGGACAATGGACTTGGGACCAAAGACGGGGGATTGCATCTAGCGTATGATCGGCAGCCAGTCGTGGAGGAGGAAGTAGAACCGGCCGATGAGTAGCGAGATACGCGCCATAACGGTGTAGCCGAATGACGCGCCGAACGCGACCATGAGGAAGATGATGCCGACGCGCGAGACGACGCCCAACGCGCCCTTGTGTTCCTTCGAGAAGTAGAAGTAGAAGAGCGTCGCGATGACGCCGATGTAGACGACGAAGTTGTTGACGGTAACCAGCGGGCGCAGCGTGTCCGAAATCTGGGGAAGCAGGTAGCCCTGGACAGCGGCCACGAGGCCGAGGCCGGAGCCGATGCCGACCGTGAACGAGATCGGCCAGCGGGAGATCCAGGCAATCTTCGGGATCGAGCGGCAGAGCATCATGATGCCCAGAATCGTCGGCACGATGAGAATCCACGCCTCCAGGTAGTTCTTCTCGGCCATGTTGTTCCGGAACGCGTCCACCAGCATCGGGTAGACGTCGAACGCCCAGGCGTAGATGACCGCGAACCCGGCCGATATCCCGACGTAGAGGTGCTCGGCGACCTTGTAGAACGGGTTGTCGCGGAACAGGAAGCTGAAGATGGCGAGCGTCA
>CAZSUX010000100.1:0-9437 GCA_964610135.1 uncultured bacterium
ACCTCGCTAATTCCGGTCATACGGTCTTCTGTGCACCGGGTAATGGCGGAATCGCGCGAGTCGCCCAATGCGAACCAGTCCCAGCCACGGATCTGTCCGGCCTGGCCCAGCTTGCTCTCAGGCAGAAGATTGACCTGACGATCGTCGGGCCGGAAGCACCGCTGGTGGCCGGAGCGGCCGACGAGTTCGAACGGCAGGGACTGAAGGTCTTCGGCCCCAAACAGAGCGGGGCGCGGATCGAGGGCGACAAGGCCTTTGCCAAGGAAGTGATGCATGCGGCCGGCATCCCGACCGCGCGGTTCCAGGCTTTCACCGACTTCGATGCCGCCCGCAACCACCTGAGTCAGCATGGTCTCCCGGTCGTTGTGAAGGCGTCCGGCCTGGCCGCGGGCAAAGGCGTGGTCGTGGCCGAAACCCGGCAGCAGGCCGAGAGGGCGGTCTCGGACATGCTGCGTGAGGGGAAGTTCGGTGAAGCCGGAAAGGTCGTGGTCATCGAGGATTTCCTCCAGGGCGAAGAAGTCTCGATGATCGGGCTGTGCGACGGCAAGAGCGTTCGTCTGCTCGCGCCTTCGCAGGACCACAAGCGGCTGCTCGACGGCGACCAGGGACCGAACACCGGCGGGATGGGCGCCTACGCGCCCGCACCGGTGATGACGGCGGATCTGCAGCATGCAGTCCAGCAGAAGGTGTTCGAGCCGCTGCTGGCCGAGTTCGCCAAGCGCGGCATCGACTACCGCGGCGTGATCTACGCCGGCATGATCTTGACCGCTGACGGACCCCAGGTGCTCGAGTTCAACTGCCGCTTCGGCGACCCGGAAACCCAGGTCATCCTGCCTCTGCTCGACGGTGACCTTGCCGAACTGACGATGGCCTGTATTGACGGCAGGCTGCATGAGCAGACCTTGACGCCTGCCACCGACCGCGCGGCTTTGTGCGTGGTCGCAGCAGCCGAGGGGTATCCGGGTTCGTACGGCAAGGGCATGCCGATTACCGGTGACCTGGCTGGCCACGACGGCGTCGTCGTGTTCCATGCCGGGACCAAGCTCGCGGAGAACCGGACCATTACGAACGGCGGACGGGTTCTTGGTGTCACCGGTATCGGCCGTTCTCTCGCCGAGGCAAGGGACCGGGCATACCGGGCCCTGGAAGGGATTCGTTTCCCCGGGATGGTCTACCGTCGGGACATCGGCGCTCGGGGACTCGCCTCTCGTTCCGGCTAGCCTGTGCCGAAGTTCGTAAGAATCCAGCCGAAGAATCCGGCCGACACAGCCGGGCAGGTTGCCGGCGCACTCGGGAGCGGCGTGGTGGTTGTCCCGATCCTCGGCGGGTATTGCGTTCTTGCCCGCGAACGCGAGGCGCTCGACGGGTTTGGCGGGCCATACCGGCTCGTGAACCTCGAAACGCTTGAGGCTGCCATTGCCGGCATGGAGCCGTCTCTCCGGGAAAGAGTGTTGAAGGTCATGGCCGGGCCGCTGGTCGGGAGGTTCGCTCCCGGGCAGCCGGGTCTGGCGCTGGCTTCCGAGCCGCTGGCCAGGGAGATAGTCCGGCGAGCCGAAGCAGAGGTCTGGTTCGGGGTGCCGGTGGAGAGTGCCGAGCCCGGCCAACTGGCGGATGAACTGGGCAAGCGGGCTTCAATCGTCGTCACTGGCGGCGCGGGCGGGCCGGGCCCGACCAGCGTCGATTTCAGCATCCGTCCGGCCGTCATTGACAGGCGAGGAAAGTTGGCAATACTTGACCTTGAAAGGGAGCTCGGGGAACTGGTGCGGATGGGCCCGGGCCTGCTCTTTTCGGTGCTGGTCGTCTGCACCGGTAATTCGTGCCGCAGCCCGATGGCCCAGCGCATGTTGGCAGGCATGCTGGAGGGTACGCCGGCCTTTGTCAGTTCGGCGGGAACCGACGCGCCGGTGGGCAGCCCGGCCACCGCGCAGGCGGTCGAAGTGATGCGGGAGGCCGGGCTGGATCTGACCCGTCATCGCGCGCAGCAACTCGTGCCGGCGATGGTCGAGGCCGCCGACCTAGTGCTGGTGATGGATGACTACCACCAGCAGCGGGTCGTGGAGTTGGTGCCTGACGCCGCCGGACGGACACGGTTGCTGCTTTCGTATCTTGGCCGGGACGAGAGGGTCGAAGACCCGATCGGACTCTCAATCGAGTGTTATCGACTGACCCGGGAGACAATGAAGCCGGCGCTGGAACAGGTTGCCGCAGAAGTCCGGCAGCGGGCCGTCCGAAGAGAGTCGCCGGAGTCGACAACGTAAGGAGAAGAGGAGCGCAATTGGAATACTTCTTTACTGATACGCAGAAGGAAATCCGTGACCTGGCACGCCGCTTCGCCCAGGAGAAGATGAAGCCGGTCCGAGCCGAGCTGGACAAGACCGGCGAGTTCCCCTACGAGCTGTTGAAGGGGATGGGCGACCTCGGGTTGATGGGCGTCTACTTTCCCGAGGAATACGGCGGCCTGGGCGGCGGCATCATGGAGATGTGTATCGTCGTCGAGGAATTGTGCCGGGTTGACGGGGCGGCCGGGTTGTGCTACGCGGCGTGCGGCCTCGGCGCGTTCCCGATACTCGTCGGCGGGACCGATGAGCAGAAAAAGAAGTACCTGCCCCGGCTGGCAGCAGGCGAGCTGGCTGCGTTCGCCATCACCGAGGCGAGCGCCGGCTCGGATTCGAGCAATGTCAAGACCCGGGCGCGGCGCGACGGCGACAGCTACGTGCTGAACGGCACCAAGCAGTTCATCACCAACGGCAGCGTGGCGAAGATCTACTCGGTTATCGCCAGCACCAATCCGATAAAGGGCGCGCGCGGTCTCTCCGCTTTCATCATCGAGGACGGTACTCCCGGTTTCACTTACGGCAAGATTGAGGACAAGATGGGCATCCGCTGCTCCAAGACCGCGGAGCTGGTGTTCCAAGACTGCCGGGTGCCGGCGGCGAACCTGATTGGCGGCAAGGAAGGCTACGGGTTCATCCATACGATGAGGACGTTCGACCGTACCCGGCCCGGGGTTGGCGCCCAGGCTCTCGGTATCGCGGCCGGCGCCCTGGACGAGGCGCTTGAGTACGCCCGGACCCGGATTCAGTTCGACGTACCGATCGCACACTTCCAGGCGGTGCAGGTGATGCTGGCGGACATGGCGATTCAGGTCGAGGCATCGCGCACGCTCATCTATGCGGTGGCGAGGGCGGCCGACGCCGGCATGAAGAACACCTCGGCTATCGCGTCGATGGCGAAGGTGCTGGCGTCGGATACCGCGATGAAGGTGACGACCGATGCCGTCCAGATCTTCGGCGGGTACGGCTACATGAAGGAGTACCCGGTCGAGAAGATGATGCGGGACGCAAAGATAACGCAGATCTACGAGGGCACCAATCAGATACAACGGCTGGTCATCGCGTCCGAGCTGATCAAGGGGACGGCGTGGTGAGGAAAGGACAAAGGTCAAAGGACTAAGGACAAAGCAAAGTGGAAAGTAGAAAGTCCCAAGTCCGAACTCGGCCATTTCCCTTTTCCCCTTGCTTAGTCCTTTGTACTTGTTACTTACCACTTCTTTTGCCGCCGGGCGAGGCCTAGCGTGAGCAAGAACGTTGACACCTTGGTGGTTGGTGCCGGACCGGGCGGATACGTCGCGGCGATCCGGCTGGCGCAACTCGGCCGCAAGGTAATCGTAGTCGAACGGGAGCGGGTCGGCGGCATTTGCCTGAACTGGGGTTGCATACCGGTGAAGTCGCTGCTGCATGCGGCGTCGACGGTGCGCGGCGCGGCCGAAGCCCGGCGCATGGGTATCGTCTTCGAGCCGCCGCAGGTCGACTTCCAGGCGCTGTACGGCTGGAAGGGCCGGGTGGTCGACCGGCTGGTACGCGGCGTTGAGTTCCTGCTCCGTTCCAACGGCGTTGAGACCGTGAAAGGTACGGCCCGGTTCATCGACCGGCAGCGGGTTGCGGTAGTCCAGCCGGACGGGACCGAGGTCGAGTTCGGCGCGGACAACACCATCATCGCAACCGGCTCGGTCCCCTCGGTACTGCCGGGGTTTGAGCCGGACGGCCAGCGCGTGCTCGATTCGACCGGCGCCCTGAACCTGACTTCGCTCCCGGCCCGGGTGGTGGTCATCGGCGCCGGCGCAATCGGTCTGGAGTTCGCGACCATCTTCCGGCGTCTGGGCGCCGCCGTGACGGTGCTGGAATTGATGCCGCAGTTGCTGCCGGGGTTCGACACTGAGGTCAGCGCGTCACTGCGGAAGTCGATGGCGAGCGAAGGCATCGAGTTCCATCTCGACGTGAAGGTCACCGGTCTGGACCGCGAGCCGGGGATTGCCGTGCGCTACACTACCGGCGATACCGAATCGGCGGTGGAGGCGGACGCCGTGCTGGTAGCGGTTGGGCGCAAGCCGCTTACCGCCGGCTTGGAATTGGACCGGGCCGGGGTCAAGCTCGATGAGCGGGGCTACATCGCGGTTGACCAGAAGTATCGGACCAGCGCCACCCATGTTTATGCCATCGGGGACGTGAAACCTGGCCTGTTGCTTGCGCACCGGGCCATGGCCGACGGGATCTCCCTGGCCGAATCGCTCGGCGGCGGCCGGCAATGGCGCTTCAAGGCCGTGCCGTCCTGTGTGTATACGGACCCGGAAGTTGCGTCGGTCGGCCTGAGCGAGGCGGAGGCAAACGGCCAAGGTATCAAGGTGAAGGTGAGCCGCGTGCCGCTCTCGGCACTGGGGCGAGCCCTCACGCTGGGCCGGGGCGACGGGCTGTGCAAGATGGTCGTGGACGCCGAAACCGACAAGGTCCTGGGCGTGCAAATCGCTGCGCCGCAGGCCGACGTCCTGATTACCGAGGCAACGGCCGCGGTCGAACTGGGCCTGACCGCCACCGAGGTCGGCCGCGTGGTGCACGCCCACCCGACGATGAGCGAGTTGCTGTTTGAAGCAGCCGAGGCCATTCACTCCAAAGCAGTCCACATTGTCAACCGGTAAGAGCAGCGTCGGGCTGCTCAGCCTGGGCCGGGTCGAATACGGCCGGGCCCTCGAACTGCAGCACGATCTGTGGCGGCTTCGCGTTGACGATAAGATACCCGACACGCTGGTGTTGCTCGAACACGAACCGGTCATCACGCTTGGCCGGTCGGCCAAGGCGTCAAACCTGCTTGTGAGCGAGGCCGAGCTGGCGCGCCGGGGCGTCGCGCTGCACCGCATCGAGCGTGGGGGGGACGTGACCTTTCACGGTCCGGGCCAACTCGTCGGCTACCCGGTGTTCAAGCTTGAAGCGGGGATCGCCGGCGTCCGCTGGTTCGTCGAGCGGATCGAGGCGGCGCTCGTCGCAGCACTGGCCGAACTCGGGGTCGAGGCCGGACTCAGGTCCGGCCACGTCGGGGTCTGGTGCAAGGAGCGGAAGATCGCCTCAATCGGGATTGCGGTCAGGCGCCGTGTCATCTTTCACGGGTTTGCGCTCAACGTTGCGGTCGACCTGGCCTTCTTCCAGCTCATGAATCCCTGCGGGATGCCGGGGGTAGAGATGACATCGGTGAGTCGAGAGGGCGGGATTGCGGACGACACACGCGCGCGGTCAGCGGTCGTCGCCGGGTTCGAGCGGGTGTTCGGGGTCGGGTTTCAGACGAAGCTGCCGCGGATTCTGACTTCTTTGACCGACTGCCTCAAGACCTCGGCCATCGCGTCGACTTCAGACTGCGTGTAGGATTTCTCTCCGCCGAAGCCTTTGACCCTTGCCCGGTCGGACACGTACGCCTGCAGGGCGAACGCTTGGGCACCTTTGACTGCTTCACCGATAGCCGGGATGTCATCCGGGTTGACGAGACCGGGCACGAGCGTGCAGCGGAACTCGTGCTCGATGCCGGACTCGATGAGCAGCCTGATGGTCCGGCGCAGCGGCGCGAGGTCAATCCGTAGGCCTGCAGCTTTTGCGTATCGTGCGTTGAGCGGGGCTTTCACGTCCATGGCGACGGCGTGCACCAGTTGCTGCTCGACCAGGGGCTTGAGCGCATAGGGGAAAGAGCCGTTGGTGTCGATCTTCACCCGCATGCCGATGTCTTTGAGTCGCTGGCACAATTCAATGACCTCAGGGTGTAGCAGCGGTTCGCCACCGGTCAGTACGACACCGTCATACCAGTCGCGCTTGCGCCGGAGCGTACCGGCGATGTCGTCCCAAGGGACCTCGGGTAGTTTCGGGTCGTCGTTGGCGACCTCGTAGTTGTGACAGAATGGACACCGGAAGTTGCAGCCGGCAATCCACAGGACGGCGGCGATCCGGCCGTGCCAGTCGAGCAGCGACGTCTCAGTGAAGCCGACTATACGCATGAGGTCATTGCCGATTGCCGATTGCCAAGTGGCGAATGGATCGGCCGGTGGTCGTCAGTCCGATCATTGGCAGATGTTAGGGCAAATTACGGTCCAGTCAACCGGTGGTTGTCCCCGGGAGTTGACTCGTGGTTGGACTCGGTTATTGTTACTCGAGTGACTGGTTACGTCGCACGTTTCCCGGTCGGGGCAATCCCGGCCAAGGTTTCAGTTCCGGAGAGCGTGCGCCCTCAGAGAGTTTCCCGGGCCGGCCACACGTGCGTCGGCCCGGTCGTCCGCAAAGGAGTGAGCAGACATGACAGCATCAAGTGATATCGAAATCGGGCATGTCGTCGAGGTGAACGGCGAACGGGCGCTCGTCGAGCTGCACGTTGATACGACCGTGGCGCTGGCCGAGGACTACCTCCCGGGTCAACCGGGGTCACACGTCAAGATTGCGGTTCGTGAACGAAGCGTCATCGGTATTGTCTCCTCCATCAGCATGAAAGATCCCCACCCGTCGTCGGCGACCGGGGATACGACCTGCTCGACCTTGGGGAGAAAGATCGCGAACTGCATACTCATCGGTTCCATGGGCGCGGAAGGCGGATTCATACGCGGTGTCGCCGTCTACCCGACTGTGGGCCAGTCGGTGAAGATGGTGAGGCCGGACGAACTGAAGAGCATCTTCTCCGAGTACAACGAGTATGATTTTTCATTCGGCCATCCGTCACAGACTGAGGATCAGCGCGCCTACATCAATGTCGACCGTTTCTTCGGGCAGCATATCGCGGTGGTCGGCAGCACGGGCTGCGGCAAGTCGTGCACTGTCGTTTCGATTCTGCAGGAGGCGATCCGGAAGTACCCGGACACCCACATTGTGGTCTTGGACCTGCACGGGGAATACTCGACGGCGTTCCCGGATAACGTCACGCGCATCGAAGCGGACAAGGTCGAGCTGCCGTACTGGCTGCTCAGCTTTGAGGAGTTTCAGGACTTGACCGTGGACCAGAACGAGTTCTCGGCCAAGAACCAGATGACGGTGCTGCGCGATGCACTGGTGCGGGCGCGTGAAGGCACGGTCGGAAGCGATCGGCTCCGCAAGGGCGAGCGCGTCACCGCGGACTCACCGATCTTCTTCGACCTCGATGATTTGCTGAG
Organism: uncultured bacterium; assembly: GCA_964610135.1. Classification (GTDB taxonomy): domain Bacteria; phylum Hydrothermota; class Tepidihabitantia; order Tepidihabitantales; family Tepidihabitantaceae; genus UBA2258. The sequence continues at coordinate 7,451 of CAZSUX010000100.1, forward strand.
CACGATAAGGAACTGGAACATCCAGATGGTGCCGAACACGGCCGGCGAAATGGTGCCGGGGCCGTTGTACGGCGAGTTCGACAAGTTCCTCATCCGGCTTGATAGCAGGGTGAGCGACCCGCGGTTCAAGTTCATGTTCTCGCCGTCTCACTATACCACCAACGACAGCTTCGTGCAGTTGCTCCGGGACTTCCTGTCAATCGACACCGGTACCCAGATGGCGTGTGTCGACCTGAGCGGCGTTCCCTCCGAAGCGGTCGGCGTGGTGGCGGCAGTCGTCTCGCGCATCGTGTTCGAGTTCAACCTCTGGAATCCTGAGCGCGAGCGCTTCCCGATACTGCTGGTACTGGAAGAGGCGCACAACTACGTGCCCAACCGCACCGACTTCCGACTGCAGGCGGCCAAGGACGCAATCGAGCGGATAACCAAGGAGGGCCGGAAGTACGGCGTCGGCACCATCATCGTCAGCCAGCGTCCGAAGGAGCTGTCCGAAACCGTGCTCTCCCAGTGCAACAGCTTCATCGCCATGCGACTCACCAACCCGGACGACCAGGCGTATGTCCGCAAGCTGGTGCCGGATGCCCTTTCCGGCCTGATGGACATGCTGCCGTCGCTCCGGACCGGCGAGGCGCTGATTCTCGGTGACTGCGTGGCCCTGCCGACGCGGGTGATGATCGACCTGCCCGATCCGAAGCCGATGAGTTCGGACGTCGAGTTCGCGAAGTGGTGGTCGACGGGCATCAAGGACATGGACGTGGACCGCATCGTTAAGCGCTGGCGCGCGAGGAGAAAGGACCTGTAGCCCGGTAGCTGCTCGCACTTGAGGGCCGGCGCAGACGCAGCCTTCATCGCAACCGTCAAAGCTAGCCGGAAAGTTCGTCGGAACGTTCCTCGCGACGTATTCCAGATTGTTGCTCCAAGCGTGTACTTCAGGGCGTGGGCGAAGAGACGGGCTATTGCGTGTTCAAGCGCGTCCGCCATCGGATCGCGACCTGTTTCCGAACTCGTTCGAGTTGAGGTTCACGACATCGTTCGTCCGGAAGGTCGACGAGCAGTTCCTCTTGGAGTTCGTTCCGAAACTCAACCTCAACCTCAGCCTCAACCTTCCTCTGAGGCCCGTTCGAAAGCTACCCGGGGGGCACGGGAGGGTGTTTTCCGCAAATCGTGGGTAGTGGATTGAGAACACAGGAGTTAGTCCGCCTATCTAAGGGCCGCGGAATGTGCACCATAATGCACATTGAGACTCGGGCACGAGCGGTAATTCCGACCGCCGGTCTGCGGCCCCTTTCACGCTTCTTCTCTTTGGTTATCTTTGTCCCTTCCTCCCTCGCTCACCCTACCGGCGCACTTGACCCCTGGACCCCTTGGATCCCTGGCTACTTCCTGTGGTCCTCACAATACAAACCGCTTCTCTTGGACAAAGTGCGCAGAGATTCAGCACTCAGTGAGTCCCCCCTGACCCGCCTGGTAGGCTGCCTCCCAGGCCGCGTGGTATATCATCTGGCACGCCGCCTCCCAAGCCATGGGTCAGGTCGCCTCCCAGGCCACGTGCCAGGTTATCTCCCAGCCCGTCTGCCCGGCCGCCTGCCATCCCATCTCCCAGGCAATGAGGTACGCCGCCCTACACGCGGTGAGGCAGGCCGTCTCCTAAGCCACCTGCCAAGCCGCCTCCAAGGCCGCGTGGCAGGTCGCCTCCCGGGCCATCTGTCAGGCCACCTGCCAGACCACGTGGTCCCCTGTGTCCGAAACCGAGCCCGAATCGGTCCGTGTCCCGAGTTGGGAGCTGCTCGGTCAGGACGACCTTTCTGCTGCTATGACCTTGGGCGCGAAGCGCCTCACGCTTTCTCTCAGCGCTCAACGTGCAGAAGTACACGCCGCAGGCACATTCGCGTCCCCCTCTAAAAAGGGACACTTCCCTATTTTCCTGCGCCCCTGCGAGGCCGACCTCTCTTCTGCACATCGAGAACTCGTTCCAGGCTTGTCTCCA
>CAZSUX010000101.1:0-9348 GCA_964610135.1 uncultured bacterium
TCCGAGATAGGAAGCCAGTTACGAATTCCTACCGAACTACCCTTGACGCGCTTCGCAGTAGAAATTGGGAAGTGTCCCTGTTTTCCCCTGTTCTATCGCCCGATCTCAGTGGCTCAATCTCCAGATTCAGGGCGTGATTCGATTGACACGGAAGGGTCGAGAGACTAGCCTGTAGTGGCCAAGGTGGTTCCGGGGCGCGTTCCGTTGAGCTAGCAGCTGCAAGCCATCACGCTGCGTGCCGCGGTGCCGACCTAGAGTCCGTAACGGCCCGCTCTCAGGGTGGCCGGAGCCGGGCCTTGCAGGAGTGCCACCGCAGAAGGAGGCCAGATGCTAGGAGCAGTCACCCTCGCGCTGCTGATGCTAGCGGGTGCCGCGTTCGCGGGCAGCCCGCCGATGTTCAACCTTTCCGTTTCATCCCCGCAGTCAAAGCAGTACGTCGAGGCGTTGCACAGCCGTCCGGACGTGACGACCGTGCCCGGCGCGATTCCGGACGGCAGGTACGTGTTCGAGGTCTGCGGCAACACCTTGTGCCGGCTCGACCGGGATGCCGGCTGGCACACGCGCTACACGCTGGCCTACTCGGGTGCCACGGCCGCCAGGCCCGGAATGCCGGCGTGGAAACAGGCCGGCGTGTACGGCCTTGAGTTCACCGGGGCGGCTGTAGGGACGTTGATCGCAGCCGCCTGTGGTCTGGCGACGATCGAGGGCGTATTCCAGGCCGGTTGGAACGGACCGGGCTCCGTGCCCGGCGCCACGGCGTACTGCCTCACCAGCGCCTTGCTTTCGGCCACGGGTACGCACCTCATGGGCAGGCTCGTCGGTCATGGCAACTCGTTCAAACGCGCGCTTGCCGGCGGTGCCGTCGGCGGGCTCCTAGGAGGCGCGGCGTTCGTCGACTACTTCGTGACCAGAAGGAACCCGCACTCGGCGATGATGCCCATAGGACTCGTGCTGCCCCCGTTATGTGCAGTGGTAGCCTACAACGTCTGGGGGAGCGATGGTACAAGGTAAGCTGCGTTGTCTGATTGCACTATTCGCGGTGTTCGCGACGCTACTAGTCACGCGTGCCGTTGCCGTCCCCATGGTAACTAAGCAGGAGTTCACGATCGGACAGGGCAGCTTCGGCTACGACTTTGTTGTCCTGACCGATTTGCACATCGCAGAGGGCAAGAAACTCGTGGATGGCATGGAGGACTTTGGTACCGAGGGGTATGACGATGCTGACAACGACTCGATGGAAACGACGCCGCCGGTCGACGCCGTCGTCGCGTGCCGGGACTACATCAACACTGAGCTTGTCGGACAGCCGGGCTATGACGTGCGCTTCGTGCTTGTCCCCGGGGACATCACTTCCAGTTCGGAGCGCTCGGAGTGGCAAAGGGCGCGCAAAGTGCTGGCCGGGCTGGACGGCCGAGTCTTTGTCGTTCCGTTGATGGGCAACCACGACGTCTGGCCCTATGTCGGCCACGGCCTCAGCATCTTTCCGCCGCATCCCGGGTGGTTCAAGGAGCAACCTGAGGAGGAAGTCGTGGTCGGAGAGTACTATGTCGACGCCTTCAGAGGCGTGTATGACACCCTGCGTTGTAACCAGCCTGTCGCCAACTGGGAGCAATGTGAGTGGTTGCTCGATCCCACGCCGAACACCTGTCACCCCTGGCCGAGCTACTACAACAACTTCGCCTTCAACTTCCAGGGCTGCCGGTTCATCACGACCGACTTCAACACGCGCAAGGACCCCCCGCCTTCCGAAAGGCCCGGCCTGCGCGGCGAACCCGACGTCTACGCAGGTGAAGCATATCACTGGACCTTGGACTGGCTCAAGGAGCAGCTTGCTTCGGTTCGGCCGGGCGAGAGGGTGATTTGCGTGGGCCACCACGCCTACCTGGCAGCCTATAGCAACTTCCAAGCTGGCGAACTCCAGTACATAGCGCGCGCCGGGCTTCTCAACAACAAGCCGATTGCGGCCTCCATCGGCGGGCATATCCATCCGTTCGGCGACAAGTACGGCAGGCTTCTCTATGGGCGCGATACGGTTTGCGACTACTATGCCCACAATGCCGCCAAAGACGGCCACGTCTATGTCTTTCACATCCGCGACTCAGTCCGGTTGCAGGTCACGCACTCGTCCGCGGAACTCGCCTCCGCCCTGACCGTGCAGCTCAGCGGGGACTACGGTTACGAGGGTGACGCCAACGCACCTGCGGAGTTCCTCTGGGACTTCGGCGACGGCTCACCGCCCGAGATTGCCGGAACCAGCGTCAGCCATCAGTTTGCCGGCCTGGCTCCTGACACGCTGTACAAGGTGTCGCTCAGGGTAACGACTGCGTCGGGCAGACGCGTCTGGGCCTGCGATACGGTTCGCGTGCTTGCCCCCTGGCTGGGGCGGGTCGTCAATTCGGCGCGCAATCCAGACTCGGCCACGCCGGCCATGTCTGTCACTCCGAACCCGCTCGTCTCCGGCGTCGCCGCTCTGCACTACGTCCTGCCCAAGGTCGGACCGGTCGAAGTGCGAGTCTACGACGTCTGCGGAAGGACGGTCGTGCGCAAGACCTTCCACGCCGGGCGCGTCGGCTCGGTCGGTCTCGACCTTCGTGGGCGTTGCGGCGTCTTCCTCATCAAGCTGACATCAGAGGTCTTCAGCGCAACGCAGAAGCTGGTGGTGCATCGATAGTGCGAGTCCAGCAGCTAGTAGTCACCAAGGGCGGGCGGCCGTCCGCTACTGCGTCGTGGCTTCGGCGGGAGCTTTTCCGCCCCGTCCAACCAGCGTAGATTGACTAGCAGTAGGTTTTGGCCTAAGCTTAGCGACCTATAAGGAGGACCGTTGCCTAAGAAATCACCAGCATCTGCTAAGCAGAAGTCCGTGACACTCTCCGTTATCAAGGCCGACATCGGCGGCTATGTAGGCCATTCGGCGTCGCACCCGGACATCCTGGAACTTACCGAGAAGCACCTCGACAAGGCCATGGCCTCGGGGACCATCGAGGACTTCCACGTTTCCGCCTGCGGAGACGACCTCGAGCTGATCATGACCCACTGGCTGGGGAACGACTCCGAAGTCATTCACGGCCTGGCCTGGGACGTTTTCACTGCCGGCACCGAGCTGGCGAAGAAGATGAAGCTCTACGGCGCCGGTCAGGACATGCTGGCCGATGCTTTCTGCGGCAATGTCAAGGGAATGGGGCCGGGCGTGGCCGAGATGACGTTTGTCGAGCGGAAGAGCGAGCCGGTCGTGGTCTTTGCCGGCGATAAGTGCGCGCCCGGGGCCTGGAACTACCCGTTGTACAAGATGTTCGCCGACCCGTTCAACACCATCGGGCTCGTCATCGACCCGAGCATGCACGACGGGTTCAAGTTCGAGGTGCACGACATCCACGCCGGGCGGGACATGTTCCTTTCCTGTCCGGAGGAGATGTACGACCTTCTGTGTCTCATCGGCTCGCCCGAGAACTACATCATCAAGAACGTCTATACCAAGAAGGGCGAGATTGCCGCCGCGAGTTCGACCCAGAAGCTGGCCCTGATTGCCGGGAAGTACGTGGGCAAGGACGACCCGGTTTGCATCGTGCGTGGCCAGTCCGGGCTGCCCGCCATCGGCGAAATCCTCGAGCCGTTCTCATTCCCGCACATCGTGTCGGGCTGGATGCGCGGTTCGCACTACGGGCCGCTGATGCCGGTGTCGGTGCCGCAGGCCACGCCCTCGCGGTTCGACGGTCCGCCGCGCGTGATAGCGCTCGGGTTCCAGGTGAACGAGGGTACGCTGGTTGGGCCGCGGGACATGTTCGACGACGTGTCGTTCGACCTCGCCCGCCAGCAGGCGAATGAGATTGGGGAGATGCTGCGCCGGCACGGGCCGTTCGAGCCGCACCGGTTGGGTCTGAAGGACATGGAGTACACGACCCTGCCGCAGGTGCTCGACAAGCTGGTCGGTAAGTCGAAGAAGTAGCGGCTCGGACCGGGTTCGGGCAGTCAGGTCAGGACAGAGATGCAACGTCGCGTCCGCTTGCGCCGTCTGTACCGGTTGACGGGCGCGTCGCGCCCGAAAGGAGACTTCGTGACGCTCCACCGAACGTTCCACTACCATCCTGCATTAGAAGAAGGCGGCGAGCATGAGTAGCGTGCGGTCGTCCGGCGACGTCGAGGCGGTCCGGCGGCTGGGCGAAGCCCGGGCCCGGATCGAGCAGGAAGTTGCCAAGGCGATCATCGGGCAGAAGGAAGTCGTTGAGCAGGTGCTTACTTGTCTGCTCGCCCACGGTCACGCGCTCTTAATCGGCGTGCCCGGCTTGGCCAAGACGATGCTCGTCAACACGCTGGCCCGTGTGCTCGACTTGTCATTCAACCGGGTGCAGTTCACGCCCGACCTGATGCCTTCGGACATCACCGGTACCGAGATAATCGAAGAGGACGCGACCACCCGGCGCCGGGGTTTCCGCTTCGTCGAAGGACCGGTGTTCGCCAACGTGGTGCTGGCCGACGAGATAAACCGGACCCCGCCCAAGACCCAGGCCGCTTTGCTGCAGGCGATGCAGGAGTACCACGTGACCGTGGCGGGACGGACCTACCCGTTGCCCGCGCCGTTCTTCGTCCTCGCGACCCAGAACCCGATTGAACTGGAAGGGACCTACCCGTTGCCCGAGGCCCAGCTCGACCGCTTCATGTTCTCGGTCTTCGTGGACTACCCGAGCCCGGCCGAGGAGATGGAGATAGTCAAGAGCACGACTTCGGCGTACGTGCCGGACCTGTCCCGGGTCCTCACCGCCGGGGAAATCGCGGAGCTGCAGGGGCTGGTGCGCCGCGTGCCGGTGGCCGACGAGGTCATCGCCTACGCGGTCCGGCTGGCCGGTGCGACCCGGCCCTCCGGCGAAGCCAGCCCGCAGTTCATCCGTGACTGGGTGAGCTGGGGCGCGGGGCCGCGGGCTTCGCAGTATCTGATTCTCGGGGCCAAGACCCGGGCGATGCTTGAAGGCCGATACACCCCGTCAACCGACGACGTGCGGGCGGTCGCCCGCCCGGTGCTGCGCCATCGCATCGTTACCAACTTCGCGGCCGAGGCCGAGAACGTCAAGCCGGACACGATCGTCCGGCGGCTGGTTGACGAGCTGTGAAGAACCCGCTGAACATACCGCTGGCTTCGCTCAAGCAGGGCGAGAACAAGCTGAACTTCAGCCTGCAACCGTCCGACCTCGACCTGCGGCCGCGCGAGGTGGCGGAGAATCCGTCGTTCGAGTTCTTTGTCGGCCCGGTCGGCGTGGCGCTCGCGATAACCCGCAGCGGTCTGCGGTTGATGGTGACCGGTTCGGTGTCCTACCGGGCGAAGCTCGAGTGCGCGATGTGCGGCTGCGAGTATGAATGTGATTTCAATGAGCCGGTGACCGCCGAGTTCCTCAGTTGCGATGACGAGGCCGAGCTGACCCTCGGGACAGTTACCGTCCGGGGACAGATCCGGCCCGGGTGCGAGGACCAGGGCGGGCTGCACGGAAACTGGCTGAACCTGCTGCCCATGGTGCACGACGCAATCCACCTGGCGGTGCCGATTGCGCCCCGGTGCCGGCCCGATTGCCGGGGGCTGTGTCCGGTATGTGGCGCGGACCTGAACAAGGGCCAGTGCCGGTGCGCAGTTGCCGGTGTGTCCAAAGCCGGCTCCGGGCGGCGTTCAAATTGACAAGCACGCGTTACCGGCGATACTGATACACCTTGAATTTCGACCTCTCCAAATACATGAAGGACGAGCCCCCGCGGAAGTTCCAGGCGTCCCCGAGGGAGCTCGTTCTGTACAACAAATGGGGAAAGGCCGTGTTCCGTCTGCGCGAGAAGGTGTTGTACGATTTCCAGGGCAGACCGCGGGGGTTCATGGTGGGGGCGACGCTCTATGACATCCGCGGTGAGCATCGGGGATTCTGGAAGAACCGCATCGTCTCTGACCGGACGCGCCGGGTCATCGGTTACGCGGCGGGGGCGAGCATCCAGGGCCTGGCGCTGCCGCAGTATGAGTTTCCACCGCTGGTCTACCGGGACCTGCCCGCGCCGGAGTTGCCGGAGGAGTTGACCGAACTGGAGTGCCCGTCATTCGTAGCTGTCTGGTCGGTGATGCAGTTCGAGAATCTGCTGCCGTGTTTCGATGAGGAAGAGAAAGTCGAAAGGGAGATCCTGTGAAGCGATTCATGATGATTGTGGCGGCCTGCGTCGCTCTGGCGACGGCTGCCGGGTTTCAGGTGCAGGGCAACATGAGTGAAGCCTGGGACAAGAGCTCGCTTACCGTCCGGGCCGGAGAGGGAGGAGCCAAGCTTTGGTTCAGCCTGCCCGCGCATTCCGGCATGACGGTGGTCGCGAAGCCGGACACCGGCGCGACCGTGACCGCGAGGCTGAACATGCCCGCGACCGTTGACCTGCGACTGCCGTCAACGTACGAGATTACGGTGACCCGTGACTCGGGTGAGGGACAGTGGACGTGCAGGGACGCGATTGGCAGCCCGGCGTTGCTGGGTTTCGGGACTTCGGTTGACGCGAAGCGCCACGCGCGCGTGACTTATGTCGCCGACGACCAAGAGGAGATCTGGACGTTCACCTGGCCCAAGGAGGCCACATTCCTGGTTCAACTCTTCAACGCGACGGGCAAGGTTGTCGAGGAACAGGATTTGTACTACAGTGATGAGCTCGAGTTGGTCGGAGGCGGCAGCTTCACGTTTGAGGTTGTGCCGACCGACGGCTCCGGCGAGTTTAAGGCGAAGAAGTCAGAGTAGACCGGGCCTGGCCTGCAGGGCAGGCGCCGGTGAGATTGGCTGTCCGTCAAGAGGTCCGAAGACTACTAACCGGCAAGGAGGCAGCATGTCCAAGGTCAGTCTGATTGCGTTGTGTCTGGTGCTCAGTCTCGCGGTGGTGACCGGCGTCGGCTGCACGAGGTGCGGCCAGGACGTATCCCAGAAGATGGCCGAGAAGGCGGTTGAGAGGGCGACCGGCGGCAAGGCGAACATCGACGTCGGCAGCAACGTCGACCTGTCCGGCCTGCCAGTGACCCTGCACTATCCGGGCGCGGCGGCCAAGGCCCGCTGGTCGATGAGCAAAGAGGGCACGACCGGGACCGTCTACACGTTTGAAACCAAGGACCCGACCACAGCCGTGATCGGATTCTACAAGAAGGCGCTGGCCGGGTGGAAGAACTCGTCGACTATGGAGAGTGACGGGGCGACCGTTCTTGTCTACGGCACGGAGAATGAGAAGGAGTTCGTCACCCTCACCGTGTCCAAGGAGAAGGAATCGAACATGACGTCGCTGACTCTTCTTTATTCGAAGAAAGACTAGCGTCGGCTGGTATCGCGGCGGCAGGCTGGAAAACGGCCTGCCGCCGGCGTTTCGAGCCGATTGAGGGTGCTTGACTACCGGGTCGCCGCGTTTATAATCGGCCTCCATGCCGAAGTCACCGGGAACGCGTAGCAGGACGCTTCTGCCTCACCAGCGGTCAGGAGTGCTCTCGCCCAGGGAGCTTGCCGCGAGAGGTGCCGTGCCGACAGCGGAGCGACTGGCGGCCGGGCCGGTGGTGATGGTTGAGTGTATCGAGAACATCCCCTGCAACCCCTGCGCCTACGCCTGTCCGCGCAAGGCGATAACCATCGAGGGCGACCTGACCGACACTCCCAGGGTGGATTTCTCCAAGTGCAACGGCTGCACGCTCTGCATTGCCAAGTGCCCGGGGCTTGCGATATTCGTCGTGCACAAGGACTTCTCGAAGACCGAAGCCGCGGTGACCATGCCGTACGAACTTCTGCCGAGGCCCGAGAAGGGCGCGTCGGTCGCCTGCCTTGACCGGGCCGGCCGGCAGGTATGCCGAGGCAAGGTAGTGAAGGTGCTTGATACCAAGGCCTTGAACCGATGCGCGGTCGTGACCTTGGCAGTGCCGAAACGGTACTGGAATGTGGTTCGAGGGTTTCGGAGGCCCGGGACACGATCCGAATTGCCCGAGCGCAATTCGGTCATGTCCCCAGGTCGAAAGGGGGCAGGGTGATTGCAGGATTGACCGTTCTCCTGGCGTTCGCGGTAACGCCGCAGATGCCTTTGTCGCTGGCCGGGACTGACGACGCGCTGGCCGTGCTGGCGAATCCGGCCGGCCTCGCGGCGCGGCCCGGTTCGGAGTTCTACGCCATCTACAACTTCCGGCCTGTGCTCTGGTCCGATTTCTTCTCCAACACGACGTTCCTTGCCAAGGCCGGGCCGCTGGCTGCCTACTGGGAGCCGGAGCGTACGCGGTACGGCGTCGCGCTGGGCACGGGTGGCAGCGGTTTCTACACCGGCTTTCGGTTCAGGCGCGATACGCTCAGCCGCTGGGACCTGTCGGCGCTCGCACGGCCGTACAAACAGGTTTCCGTCGGCGCGACCTGGGACGACATCAACCACGACTGGGGCCGGCTGGCGCTCGGGGCCGCGGTGCGGCCAATCGGCAACCGCCTGACGCTGTTCGGGGAAACGTACCTGATACTTCCGTTGCGGCTGATGGCCGGGTTTGAGGTGGAGCCGGTGGACGGACTCAGACTGGGCCTGAAGGCGTTTGTAAATGATATGCCGGAAGACGTGCGACTCGTGGCCGGGCTCTCATTCGGGCTGGGCAAGGCCGGCGTCGGCGCAGTCGGCGCCTGCAGTCCTCGTGAGGCCGGTGGCTATCTGCGGGCCGGGACTCCGGCGCGGCGGACAATTGTGTCCGGTGGCAAGCGCTACGTCGAGATTGAACTGGACGAGGAAATAGTCGATCGGAAGCCGGGCTTCAGTCTCAGCTCAAGAAGCGTGCGTACGTCCTGGGAGTTGCTGGACCTGATTTCTCGTGCGGGCAGAGACAATAGCGTCAAGGCGTTGTTGCTCCGGATCGACGGCATGCGCGGGAGCTTCGCTCAGTTGCAGGAGTTGCGCCAGGCGCTGGCCGGGTTCCGGGCGCAGGGCAAGAAGGTCGTCGTCTACGCGCCGGGCCTCGGCATGGGGAGTTACTACGTTGCCTCGGTCGCGGACCGGGTCTGGACCTATCCGCTCGGCGACGTCACGATTCCGGGCATGGGCCTGGGCACGATATTCCTCAAGGGGACGCTGGAGAAGCTGGGCATAGAGTTCGACGGCACCCGGCACGGGAAGTACAAGTCCGCGATCGAAACCTTCACCGAGGACTCACTCACCGAACCGAACCGCGAGCAGTTGGAGGCGTACCTTGATGCTCCGTATGGGGAGTTTCTGGATGCGACTTCAGCCGGTCGGCACGTCAGCCGCGACAGCATGGAGGCGCTGGTCAACGTCGGGTTCTTCAACGCCGAGCAGGCGAAGCAGAACGGGCTCGTGGATTCGGCCTGCTACCACGACCAGCTCGACAGCCTGCTC
>CAZSUX010000102.1:0-9327 GCA_964610135.1 uncultured bacterium
GCGAGAATCATCGAGGCGAAGTAGAAGATGTTCTGCCAGAGCCGGCGGCCGCCCTCGGTCGTCTCCATGTCGAACGCGCCGGATGCCTCGGCGCGGGCTTTCTCGGAACGCATGAAGATGAATGCCATCAGGAGGCCGATGACGACCGAGAAGATGATGGCGCCGATGGCACGGGCGAGCCCGAGCTCAAGACCGAGTACGCGGCCGGTCATCAGTATCGCGAGGACGTTGATGGCGGGGCCGGAGTAGAGGAAAGAGACGGCGACGCCGAGGCCGGCGCCGGCCGTATAGATGCCCATGAACATCGGGAGCACGGTGCAGGAGCAGACCGCGAGAATTGCGCCCGAGACTGAAGCTATCGAGTAGGCAAGGACCTTGTTCGACTTCGGGCCGAAGTACTTGAGGATGGCCTCTTTGGAGATGAAGTTCTGGATGGCGCCGGCGATGAAGAAGGCGGGGACGAGGCAGAGCAGGACGTGGAGCCGCGCGTACTCCTGCAGCATCTGGAAGCCCTCGAGCAGCGCGCCTTGGATACGGGTTCCGCCGAGCGGCACGAAGTAGAAGAACAGGAAGACGGCGAGGATAATGAGGAGCTTGTAGCGTTCTTTCATGTTACTGCAACCAGGGCCGGCGACACGCGCCGGGTACTAGTAGCCTCACGTCAGGCACTCGGAGGACGGCGTCGACGTCACCGCCCCGGTTACGATCGGCATCGCGAATTCGCGGAACTTCGCCTCAATCGAGTCGCGCGGATAGACACCGATGTGGCGGAAGAGTTCCTTACCCTCAGCGTCGATGAAGACCTGCGTGGGAATAACGGAGATGCGGAACTGTTTCGCCAGTTCCTGCTCTTCGTAGACGTTGATGATGCGGATGTCAACCTTGCCCTTGTAGCTCGCCATCATCGGTGTCAGAATCTCGAGCATCGTCTTGCAGGGGATGCACTTCTCAGACCCGAAGTCCCACATCCGGGGCAGGGCCTTGGGCTTCTCGGCGACCTTCGTCGGTTCGGGCTGGGCGGGCTTGGGCTCGACCTTGTTGACCGGCTCCGGTTCCTGTATGCCGGGCTGGGTTGCGTTGCCCGCCGCCGCGGTCGTGTCGAGCGGAGTTTCGCAGATTGCCCCGGCGGAATCCGACCCGGTGCAGTTGGCGCAGTTGGCCGCCGACGTCGTGTCGGCCTCGACCGCGGCGGGTGGCTTGGACCCGCCGCAGCCGACCAGCGCCGCCGCGACCAGGATAGCAAGCAGGAATCGGGACGAGTTCATCACGTCTCCTTTGTTCTAGCGTTTGAACAGGTCATAAACGAACCAGGCGGCCACGAGCAGCAGGAGCACGCCCGAGGCCTTCTTGAGAATGTTCGAGGCCCGCTTCAGGCCTTTCGAGTTCACCATTGCCTCGGCGATGCCGATTGAGCTGCCGGCGACGAGGACGAGCAGCGAGTGGCCGAGCGCGTAGGTGAGGAGCAGCAGCCCGCCATAAAGGACGTTGCCTTTGGAGGCGACGTAGGTCAGCACCACGGCAAGTACCGGCATGGCGCAGGGCGTGGCGATGACGCCGGTCAGGGCGCCGAGCAGGAACGCGCCGACCATGCCGCCGGCTTTGGGCGCGAAACCCCGCGGCATCGGTATTTCGAAAGCGGGGAAGAAGAGAATCTGGACGCCCATCACCAGGCAGACGATGACGATGAGGATGGGCCAGAATTTCGAGGTGGTGCCGAAGAGCGTGCCGGCCAGGCCGGCGACCATGCCGAGCACGGTGAACGCGGCGGCGATGCCGAGGAAGAGGAAGAGGGCGAGCAGGACCGCGTAGCCTTTGGAGCGGCCGGCCGCGTAGCCGCCGACGAAGCCGATGGCGAGCGGTATCGAGGCAAGCACGCACGGATTGAGCGCTGTGACAAGACCACCCAGGAAGACGACCGGAACCGCAAGCAGGGGCTGAGAAGTGATGAGCTTCTCGACGCCGGCGAGGAGGTTGCCGAGCACGCCTGACTACTTCGTCGGCTTCAGGGCCGAGACTTTGACGCTGCGGACGCCGGCGGCGGCGCGGCGCAGTTCTTCGGTCGAAAGACCCGACTCACGCACCAGCGCCTGCAGCGTCGGGTCGCCGGCCGTCGCCTCGACCGGGAAGCGCTCTTCCGACACCACGGCGACATCGGAGAAGCCGGCAGCCGACATCAGCGCGAGGTAGTCGGCTTTCAGGCTCGCGCCCGAGATGCAGCCGACGTAGGCTGCGACCGAGTCGAGCAGCTCTTTGGGCAGGGGAGAGTCGAGAACGATATCGGAGACCATCAGCCTGCCGCCGGGTCTGAGAGCTCGGAAGGCCTCGCGAAAGACCTGCGATTTGTCCGGGGAGAGGTTGATGACGCAGTTGGAGATGATCGCGTCCACCGAGTTGTCGGCGACGGGCAGGTGCTCGATTTCGCCCAGCCGGAACTCCACATTCGAGACCCGCGCGTCGGCGGCGTTCCTGCGGGCCCTCGCCAGCATCTCCGGCGTCATATCTACGCCGATGACTTTTCCTTGCGGCGCTACCTTGCGGGCGGCGAGGAAGCAGTCGATGCCGGCCCCGGACCCGAGGTCGAGCACGGTCTCGCCGGGCCGGAGCGACGCCAGCGCGACGGGGTTGCCGCAACCCAGCCCGAGGTCGGCGCCGTCAGGCAGGGCGGCGAGCTCCTCGTTTGAATAGCCTGTCGTACGGCTAACTGTCTCCGACGCTGCGGTTCCGCAGCAGCCCGCGGCCGATTCGCAACAAGACCCGGCATTCTCTGCCACCTTGGCATAGCCTTCCCGTACGATTTGTCTGACTTCATGCTCATTTTCGGGCACTGGTCTTCCTCTCAGTTCGACTACAGCAGGCTTTCCGCTCCGAGGCTTTCGGTCGACGCGCGGTGCGGCGGCCTGACTTGCACTCGCGGGCGAGCTGGCGCGCCAGCCCGAGCAGCTCCAGCACCGAGTCATCAACCAGCCGGTAGCGCATCCAGCGGCCGTCGCGGCGGGACACCACCACACCGGCCTGTTCGAGCACGGACAGGTGGTGCGATACCACCGAGAACGATGTGGGGAAGTGGGGTACGATTTCGCAGACGCAGCGTTCGCCCGTGGCCAGCAGCTCGACCATGCGCATGCGGTACTCGCTGCCCAGCGCCGCCAGCAGCGCCGTCGTCAACTGCCTGTTGGTAACATCCATATTTCTAAAAATATAGAAATGTGCACGAGGTGTCAAGTCGGGCGGGGAAGGAGCAGCGGGGGATGGGGACCAATGAGGATAGCGGGGAGGTGGTTGCCCGTTACGCGGGTGGCGGAGCGCACGCGGTCTTTCCCGGCACGTACTCGGCCGGGTGAATCTCGCTCTCAGGGGTAGTAGGGTAAGCGCAGTGCGAGCCGGCGCAGCCGGGGCGTGAAGATGACTTTGGCCTTGAGGAGCTTGGCCGCGACCCGGCGGGCCAGCCTGCCGAACTCGCGGCGGTATGCCCGGGCCGGGTCGGCCGAGCCGAAGGCGGCGCCTGCCGCCGCTCCGCTCCTGAGCGCAAAGGAGATGCCCTCGCCGCTGGAGGGACTCACCAAGCCCGCGGCTTCGCCGACCAGGAGGACGCCGTCCTGGCCGCTGCGTAGTTGCCCGGTCTGTGTCGGCCGCGACAAGAGTCGGCAGCCGCGCTTGAGCACCCGAGGTTCGAGGTCATGCAGCCGGGAGAACGTCTCGAGTATTTCCTGGAGCCTGGCTTTGGTACCGTGCGGGTTTGAGAAGGCGGAGCCAACCAGGACTGCGTCCGGTTTGGGTATCGCCCATGCGTAGTAGTCCGTCAGCCGGGAGGAGAAGAGGACTTCCTGGGTGGCGAGGTCCGGTTTGGGCGGGAGCGAAACCTGAACGGCAATCATGCGCGGCAGCGCGGGCCGGCCCGGCAGGAGCTGCCTGCGGACGGTCGAACTGGCTCCGTCCGCACCGACGAGGAAACGGCAGGAGACGGTGTGCTCCGAGCCGGAGCTTCGCAGAACCGCGTCGAAGCCCGCGGCGGTGGGTTCCGCGCCGATGAAGCGGGTGTTCGGCACGAAGTCCGCCGCCTGAGCGGCGAGTCCGCGCAGCCAGGAATCGAATCGTCCCCGGTCAACGTTCCAGTATTCGCGGCGGTAGGTCTGTTCCAGGCCGGAGTCGAGGTCAAGGGCATGAACACAGCGCGGCTCCGGCTGCACCCTGACGCCCGGAGGCATGGGTGTGCTGAGTGCAGCCAGAGCCTTCTTGGCGTCGTGGGCGATCAGCCCGCCGCAGCACCGCTCCCGGTGCGGGCCGCCTGAGTCAATCAGCAGGGCCGAGGTGCCGGGCGGAAGAGAGAGGGCGCAGGCACTGCCGGCTGTGCCGGCGCCGGCGATGAGGACGTCGCAGCGGCGTGGGATCATAATACCCGCCGCGAGGTCCCAAACAGGTAGTCATGGGAATCCGATAGGGTCAAACACGTTCTAAGTCGATACCGACGTTGAGACGTCGGTGAGGACGGAAGGTTGCAGTCCGGCGGGTTGACAGGCGGAAAGGGGGACGTACAATACAGGGGAAAGAGGAGGTAGTATGTCGAAGTTCCTCATTACCCTGCCTCCGGCTGCACCTGACAAGGTGAAGTCGGGCTGAAGCGCCGTCGTCCAGGCTTCCGTGGGAAGCCCGCTCAAGATGGACAGCGCCTACGTCGACAAGGCGGCAGGTCAGGCGTTCTGCGTCTGGGATGCGCCGGACCGCAGCAGCATCGAATCCCTGTTCACTCGAGCCGGAGTCAAGACCGAGACAATCCGCGAAGTAGCAGCATACACCGGGTAGTCCGGCACCCGAATCGAGGCTGACCTGGCCCGCGGTCAGGGCCGGGTCAGCGTTTTGGCCCGGGTGGCGTAGGCCGAGAGCGGCAGCGCGTCGAGGCTCGCTCGCGGGTGCCGCATCAGTGCGCGTACGAACAGCCGCGCCAGCTCGGCGTCGTTGATGAGCGGAATTCCGAAGTCGGCGGCA
The DNA here is from genome assembly GCA_964610135.1 of uncultured bacterium. Classification (GTDB taxonomy): domain Bacteria; phylum Hydrothermota; class Tepidihabitantia; order Tepidihabitantales; family Tepidihabitantaceae; genus UBA2258. The sequence continues at coordinate 4,984 of CAZSUX010000102.1, forward strand.
GCGCGACGGATGCGGTAGCCGTCGGTCAGCACGGTCTCGTCGGCGGTGCGCATGGGGATGTTGACTACACACTCGACCTTGCGGTCGGCAATCAGCTCTACCACGTCCCGCGTTCCTTGTTTGGGGTCCGATACTTTGCGCACCAGTTGCGACCGCACCCCCTGAGCTTCGAGGAATCGGTTGGTCCCTGATGTTGCATGGATGTCGAACCCTGCCGTCGCCAACTGCCGCAGTGGCTCGAGCAGCTTGTGTTTGGCGTCGTCACCTCCGACGGAGACGAGTAACGACTTCTCGGGCAGGCGCAGGCCGTTGGCGATTGCCGCTTTGAGCCAGGCCTCCTCGAGGGAGTCGCCGAGGCAGGCAGATTCACCGGTCGAGGTCATCTCGACGTAGAGCACCGGGTCCGCACCCTTCAGGCGGGAGAAGGAGAACTGCGGCACTTTGACGGCAACGTAGTCGAGGTCGAGCGTGTGATACCTGCCCCGTACGTTCTCGCCGAGCATGGCCCGGGCCGCAATCTCGATGAAGTCATAGCCGGTCGCCTTGGAGACAAAGGGGAATGAGCGGGAGGCGCGCAGGTTGCACTCGATGACCGAGATTTCGTTCTGTTTGGCGAGGAACTGGACGTTGAACGGCCCGTTGATGCCGAGCGCCCGGGCGATGGCCTTGGTGATGCTCTTGGCACGGCGCACGGTTTCGAGATAGGTGGTCTGGGGCGGAATCGCCACGGTCGCGTCGCCGGAGTGGACACCGGAGAGCTCGACATGCTCCGAGATGCAATAGATGACCATCTCGCCGTCCTGGGCCACGCCGTCGATTTCGATCTCCTTCGCACCTTCCAGGAATTTGGAGATGACAACCGGGTTTTCCGGCGAGACCTGCGCGGCCTGGCTCAGGTATTGCTCAAGCGAGCTTTCTGTCTTGGCGATGTTCATGGCCGCGCCGGAGAGCACGTAGGACGGCCGAACCAGCACCGGGTATCCGGTTTTGGCGGCAAAGGCGCGGGCTTCCTCGATGTTCTTCAGTTCCTGCCATGGCGGTTGGGCGATGTCGAGTTCATCGAGCAGGGTGGCGAAGCGGTGTCGATTCTCGGCCCGGTCAATCGAATCGGGGTCAGTCCCGAGGATGCGAACGCCGCGGCGGTGCAGGCTGAGCGCGAGGTTGTTGGGAATCTGTCCGCCGACCGAAACCACGACCCCGAGCGGCCGCTCGAAGTCGACGATGTCGAGCACGCGTTCGAGGGTCAGTTCCTCGAAGTAGAGCCGGTCGTTCGAGTCGTAGTCGGTGGAGACTGTCTCCGGGTTGCAGTTGACCATCACGGTGCGGTGGCCGAGCTTCGATGCAGTCGTGCACATGCCGACCGAACACCAGTCGAACTCGACCGACGAGCCGATGCAGTACGGTCCGCTGCCCAGCACCATTACCGGTCGACCGCGCTCTTCGGGCTTGATTTCCGGGCCGTCGCCGCCGTAGGTCAGGTAGAGGTAGTTGGTCGCGGCCGGGAACTCGCCGGCGAGAGTGTCGATGCGGCGGGGTCGAGGCAGGACGGCAAGCGAGATGCGGCGCTCGCGCACCGCGACTTCGTTCTCCTCGGTCTGGCGGCCGATGGCCCGGTCGGAGAAGCCGAGCCGCTTCAGGCGCAACAGGTCTCCGGCGGAGAGCTGGGCGAGCTTCCGGCCGGAGAGTTGCTGCTCCGCACTCACGATTGCTTCCAAGCGGGCGATGAACCACGGGTCGATGCGGCTGGACTTGCATATCTTCTCGGCTGAAGTCCCATCCGCGAGCACGTGCACGATGGCGAACAGGCGGCGGTCAGTCGGGTTCGCGATTTCGTCGAGCGGGTCGTCGGTGCGAGCCTTGGGGTCGGTGACTCCGTCGTAGCCGAGTCCGAGCGAGCGCACGCCCTTCTGCAGCGCCTCCTCGAAGGTCGCGCCGATGGCCATGGTCTCGCCGACGCTCTTCATTTCGGAGCCGATGCGGCGTGAAGCAGCACGGAACTTGCGCAGGTCCCAGCGGGGAATCTTGACCGTAACGTAATCGAGCGCGGGCTCGAAGAAGCAGCCGGTGACTCCGGTTACCGAGTTCTTCAGGTCGGCAAGCGCGTAACCGAGCGCCAGCTTGGTCGCGACCCAGGCGAGCGGGTAGCCGGTTGCCTTTGATGCGAGCGCGCTGGAGCGCGAGAGCCGGGCGTTGATTTCTATCACCCGGTACTCGCCGTTGGAGGGATGGAGGGCGAACTGGACGTTGCACTCGCCCACGACCCCGAGCGCGGCGACGATGCGCAGCGAGACGGTGCGGAGGTAGTGATACTCGTCGTTGGTCAGGGTCTGGGATGGAGCAACGACGATGCTCTCGCCGGTGTGGATGCCCATCGGGTCCATGTTCTCCATGTTGCAGACCGTGACCGCGTTGCCGAACCGGTCGCGCACGACTTCGTACTCGACTTCCTTCCAGCCTTCGAGGTACTCCTCGACCAGCACATGTGGAGCGTGGCAGAGTGCCTCGCCAACCCGGTGCCGCAGTTCATCCGGCCTCCCGGCCCGGCCCGACGAAAGCCCGCCGAGGCTGAACCCGGCCCGTACCATCACCGGGTAGCCGAGTCTTTCCGCAATAGTCAGCGCTCGCCCGACCGAGTCGGCGGTGTCGCTGCCCGGCACCGACACGTCGATTGAGCGTATCTTGGCCGCAAAGAGCGCGCGGTCCTCGGATTCGATGATGGTCTCCACCGGTGTGCCGAGCACGGCCACGCCCGCACGCTTGAGCGCGCCGGATTTCCAGAGGTCGACCCCGGTGTTCAGAGCGGATTGTCCGCCGACGTTCAGGAGGATTCCGTCCGGCTTCTCGGCAGCGATGACCTTCTCGACGAAGTCAGGCTCGACGGGGAGCAGGTAGATCTCATCGGCAAGGCCGGGAGTGGTCTGGATCGTGGCGACGTTGGGATTGACCAAGACCGTGCGGATGCCCTCTTCCTTCAGGGCCTTGATCGCCTGGCTGCCCGAGTAGTCGAACTCGCCGGCCTGACCGATGCGCAGCGCGCCCGACCCGAGGACGATGACGCTGGAAGGCTTGGTCACGAGGAGGGGCCGGATAACTCAGAATTCAGAATCCAGAGACCAGAATTCAGAATTCCCCGGCATTCTGGATTCTGGGTTCTGCACTCTAGATTCTGGACTATCCGGTTTCTCATCATAGCGTTTCCACGAAGCGGTCGAACAGGTCTTCGCTGTCGAGCGGGCCGGGCCTGCCTTCGGGATGGAACTGAACTGGGGAGACCGGTCGGCGTGAGTGGCGGATTCCCTCGACCGAACCGTCATTCGCGTTCTCGAACCATACCTGCCAGTCGCGCGGCAGCGTGGCGGCGTCGACTGCGTACCCGTGGTTCTGACTGGTCAGCCGGCAGTGGTCAGTGCCCTTCTCCCGGCACGGCTGGTTTTGCCCGCGGTGCCCGTAGCGGAGCTTGTAGGTACGAGCGCCGGCAGCGAGTGCGATGAGCTGGCACCCAAGGCAGATGCCGAAGATCGGCCGGTTCAGCGCCAGCGCCCGACGGAGCACTGCCACGGTCGCGCCGCACCGTTCCGGGTTGCCCGGGCCGTTGGACACAAGGATGCCGTCGAACCGCTCGCCGGTGTAGTCATAGTCGGCAGGCACCTGAAGTACCTCGACCTCGCGCCTGAGCAGCTCGCGCCGGATGGAGAGCTTGACCCCGCAGTCGACGAGGATGACACGCTTGCGGCCTGAGCCGAGGCGCTCCGGCTTCCGCACGCACACTTCGGGCACAATATCGGTGCCGTTGGGGTCGAACAGCGCGACCGGTTCGCCCGAATAGTCGGCAGGTAGAATCCGCCCGAGCATCGTGCCGCGCTCACGGAGCAGAATGGTCAGTTTGCGAGTATTGATGTCTTCGACTCCGGGGACGTTCTCCCGGGCCAGCCATTGGTGCAGAGAACGCGCGGCGGTAGCATGGCTTTGGTCCGAATGGGCGGTGGAGACGATGAGCCCGGAGGCCTGGATGCGCGAGGATTCGAAGCAGTCTTTGTCAGCGGCGGGCACGCCGTAGTTGCCGATGAGGGGATAGGTGAGAACGAGTATCTGTCCGCGGTACGAGGGATCGGTCAGGCTCTCGATGTACCCGACCATCGAGGTGTTGAATACCACCTCGCCCGACGCCGGGCCGTGAAAACCGAAGCCGGTGCCGGCGAACTTCGAGCCGTCTTCCAGTTCAAGAACGACTCGCTGTTCCCGTGGTTGGCGACCGTCGAGTGAAGGGTTGTTGGGAGGCAATGCGGCCATATCTTAGTGGGCTGCACGTGTGGCGCAAGCCCGGCATAGCCGGGACAGGACAAA
>CAZSUX010000103.1:0-9297 GCA_964610135.1 uncultured bacterium
AGAACACGCTCTTCGACGAGAAGATCGGCGGGACGATGCACATCGCGGTCGGCGCGTCTTTGCCCGAGAGCGGTGGCAAGAACAAATCGTCGCTGCACTGGGATATGGTCTGCGACACCCGCAAAGGTTTCACCGTCTACGGTGACGGCAAGCCGATAATGCAGGACGGGAAGCATAGCCGATTTCAAATTGCAGATTGAAGGAAAACAGGGACTGCACCGCGCGTCCTCGCGCTCTGGGGGACTGTCCCTGTTTTCACCGAGTGCAGTGAGGGGAGCAACATGAAATACCAGGCGCAGTTCGATGAGATGAAGCAGCTAGTGCTCGCTGCCAAGGGGCCCGAGGACGTGCAGGCACGGGTTGTCATCAGCCTGCACAAGAACTTCCCGCACTACAACTGGGCCGGAATCTACCGGTTGGAGGGCAATGACTTGGTGCTGGGTCCGTTCCAGGGTAAACCAACCGTGCACACCCGGATACCGGTTGGCACGGGCGTCTGCGGCGCGGCCGCGGTCTCGAAGAAGACCGAGGTCGTGCCCGACGTGAAGGCCGATGCCCGTTACCTGGCCTGTTCGCTGGAGACCCGGTCAGAGATTGTGGTGCCGGTCATCAAGGGAGGCGCGTTCTGGGGCGAGATCGACATCGACTCAGACCGGCCCGACGCCTTCAGCGCTGACGACGTCGAGTTCCTCGAAGCCGTCGCGCAGCTCCTGACCGATCGGCTTTAGGCAGAGCCAAAGTCCGAAGCTCGAAACCAGAATGACGATTGAAGCTCGATCGCACGAATGCCGTTCGGCACTTCCCGTCATTCGGGCCTGATTCGGAATTGGCCTCAGCGGTCCCCGTCGGACAGTGCGTACTTCGAGCTTCGAGTCTAGCCTGCCGACAGGCCCGTTACTTCTCGATCTGTAACAAGCAGTCAGTCGATTCCGCGCTGCCGCCGACCGGATTCGGCTAGCGCGGCAGGTATTGCGCCTCGATGTAGGGGATGAGTCCTGCCGGTGCGGCGCGGGCGACGGAACCGTCCTTGCGCAGGGCGAGCCGTACTGAGGCGATTTCCGCTTTCATACTCGGCCACCACGCCGCCTCGACTCTGATGACGCACGAGTCGAGGTCGACGCGCTTCCCTTCAACATCCTTCAGGTCCCAGGTATAGACGTGCTGGCCGATATCGATGCTGGCTCCGGTTACGGCGTCACAACCGCGGTACTCTGAAGACAGGGCCCAGTGCGGCAGGTCAACCTGCACGGCCTTGGCGTGGCCGCTGAACCCCGAGACGTAGAGCGTCTTCACGAACTTGCCTTTGCTGTCCTCCACCCAGACCGCGGTCTGGGGCGCGAGCTCGTCCTGGAAGGCGAGCACGAAGCTCACCGCCACAACCGGTTTCTCGTGCTTGGCCGGGTCGAACTGTGCCAGCGGCGGACGCATCGCTTCGAGCACCTGTTGCGCCGCGTCGCTCTTGGCGTACTTGGATGCGACTTTGGTCCAGTAGCTTGTGCCCTTGCGCCGGTACCCGACTCCCAGCAGGTACAAAGCCTCGGCACGGGTCGAGTCATCGACATCCGCGGCGGCGACGGTCTCAAGGTCCTTGATTCCGTCGTCGAGCCGGCCGACAAAGAACGGCGTGTGGACACCCACCGCACCGCGATGGAGGAGTAGTTGCATGTCCTGGGGCGACAACCTGACCATGCGGTCCAGCACGCGCCAGTACTCAAAGGCAAGCTGGGTGCGCAGGTCCGTGTTCAGAGCGATGCGTTCGTCGTAGCCGGTGCTCACCAGGTGATCGATGGCCTGGGCCAGCAGCCTGAACGCTTCGAGGTCGGTTGAGTCGAGCTGCGTCAGCTTGCGCAGAGCATCCGCGGCCAGCGTGTAGTCGGCGCTGTCCAGACTGCGGCGAGCGAGTTCCCGCAGCGCGGCTGGATTGTCGGGAAGCTCGGGTCGGGGTCTTGTTGTGTTTTGTGCGCCGAGGGCGGACAACTTGGCCTCGGCCTGCGTGATTAAGGCCGTGTCCTTGGTGAGTTCGACGACCCTCTGCCACGCCTGCCTGGCCTTGTCGAGCTGGCTCTGCTTCTGATAGCCGGTGCCGAGCAGAGCCCAGGCCGTAACCAGCCGGGCGTCAACATCGGGCTTGGTATTCTTGCCCGGGTGCTTGAGTACGAATTCGAGATCCCTGACGCCGGCGCCGAGTTTGCCGAAGAAGTCAGGCACCTGCACGCTCAGCATCCCGCGGAAGAACCTGGCGTCGGAGTCGAGCGAATCCAGCGCGACGGCCTGGTCGAGGTGCGTGAATGCCTGGCGGACAAACTCACCGGCCTCCGCGAAATTGTGGGTCTGGCCGGCCTGCATGCCGAGGTACAGCCCCAGGTACGCGTGTACCTTGGCCCGATTCGGGTGTTCCTTGGCCGCTTTCTCAAGGACCGCAACCGCCTTGGTGAGTTCCCCTGCTTTCTGGAGCTTCACGGCTTCGGCGACGTCCTTGTCGACAGCCGCGGTTTGAGCGCAGGCGAACACCAGTACCACGACCAGCGCTAGTTCACAGAATCGTCTCACGTAGCCTCCTTGAGGATGGATACTTGCAGAGGTTTTCTCATGCGCGTCCCGCCCTCAGGCTATTCCGCACTTGACCACTCGACCACTGGACCTCTGGGCCACTAGCCCGCTACTTCTCGACTTTCTTGTACCCGTCCGGGATTTCGAACTCCGTCTCCGGAACCGCATCGAGTGAGACCGACTTGATTTCCTGGTACGAAGAGTAAATCACGCTCTCGTCCTTGGGCTTGTCCGGGGTTATGCTCTTGGCGACCTCCTGGCGAATCAGACCGCGCAGGCTCCGGGGTGCCGGTTCTGGTTCGGGCTCAGGCTTCTTCGCAGCGGCTGAGTCGTCCTGCACCTGCCACTTCACCTCGGTGACAATCGAGTATCCCTCAACCTTGGCGAGTTCCCTGCCGACCTGTTCCAGCTTCCCGGCGGTTTCCTTTGGGTCGAGCCCGTACATCGACGTCAACATGCCGGCTCCGAGCCGGTCGACCTCCTGCGGCGGGATCCCCAGGCCCAGTTTCTCAGCGTAGCCACGGTTGAATGCGTCCTCGGTCTTGCGGGCCTGTTTCAGCTTGTCGGTAAGCGGGGTGTTCCAGAGGTCAGTTGTCATCACCTGGGTGACCGTGCCCTTGGATGCCGTGTCCTCGAGCACGACCTCCCACGTGACCAGATATTCCACGCAGGGGAAACCGTTTATCTCCTTTGCAGCGCCGGTCTTGTTTACCTTCAGCTCCGCCTTGACGATCTTGTAGGGCTTTCCCTGGTCAGGGCCGCTCTGCCTTCTCTCCGACTTGACCTCGGTCTGGGAAGGCATGGCCAGGGGACGTTCGGTGTAGGTCTTCTTCGGCGGGTTGAGGTCCCAGACCAGGTCCTTGTCCAGCCGCGTGATTTCGACACTGGTCTGCGGCTTGCCGACGATCATGCCGCCGACACCGCCGACAACACTGGATGTCTGGTTCTCCGTCCGCTTCTCGCCCTGATAGGCGGTAACGGACACGACTTCGGTAGTCCCGAGACCCGTCAACATGGACGCGCGGGTAGAAGACTCGATCTTCAGGTCGGCAATAGCCAGGCTGGCTGCCAACGTAGTGAGCACCAGCAGAGCCGCAGAAAGTGACTTCATGTATTCTCCTTTGGCCCGATTATAGACCGCCAGCCGACGCAGTCAACAGAACGGCGTGAAACCGGCGCCGGGCCGGGCGAGTCCAATACCATGGTGCCGGTTGGGCGGTTGTGCAGTGCGTTCGAAACCCCGGGGCCGTTGTGGACTCTACAATCGGGACAGCAATGGACATGGCAACTCGGTGGGCAATTGGGGAAGCTATTCTCCAAGCAATCGGGACAGCGACGGTCAGAGCTACGGGGAGATCAGTGAGGACGGCAATCGGTAGAACGACTCAGGCCACAACGGTCTGAGCGACCGGTAGAGCAACGGGTAGAGCGATGGGTGGAGTAACGGGGACAACGATTCTACCCGCAACCGGGGACGCGATTCGGAAAGCAATCGGGACAGCTATTCACCAGACAACTCGCAGAGCAATTGGGACAGCAATCTGCCCAGCAACCCCACCAGTGGGGTTCTGAGTCAGCCACTCAACACCTAACACCCTAAGCGGCCGATAGATAGGCTTGAAAACCCGTCTGGCCGCGTGTATCCTTTGTTGGATACAGACCTAAGCCGAGGCGAAGATGAGATACACAAAGACCACGTTCGTTTTCACCCCCGAATTCGGGGCGCGGCTGCGGCAGTTGCGCACGCGGCGAAGCCTGTCCCTGCGGGACCTGGCTTCGCTGATGGACCGGCACCAACCCGGGTCGTTCAACCTGCTGGCCAAACTGGAAAGGGGAGAACTGAAGCACCCATCAATCAACCTGATTGTGGATTACCTGCGGGCGTGCGGCGCGGGCTTCGAGGACCTGCTCGACCTGTTGAAGCCGCACACCTCGCAGCCGCCGGTGCTCAAGGAGAAGGCCGACGCCGCAGTCGCAGAACTCCTGAAGAGTCTGCCCAAGGCCGAGCAGCGGGCGATGCTGAGATGGGAGAAGGCGACTACTGAGAAGCGGGAGGAGAAAGCCGCGGCACAGCCGGAGAAGAAGAAACCGCGGGTCGAGACCGTTCAGCAGCGGGTGTTTCGCGTCGTCTGGTCGTTCATCCACGCGAACTGGAACGAGGTCTTCGAGCAGAAGCTGTACGAGGCGATGCTGGGGCTCAGGGACGAGGTGCCGAGGAGCGAGCGGAAGTACGCCTGTAGCTACGGTCGCCGGTTCTTCGGAATCCTCACTCGCTACTACCGGCACGAGGCGCGCCGGAAGAGCGCGCTGGAACGGGTCGAGCGCAGTGCGAGGCAGCACGGCTTCTCCGACCGGATCGTGGCCATGCTCCGGGATGCGGCAGACCGGGCCCAGCGTGAGTTGCTCGTATCGGGGCGGCTCGACTGGGCCCCGACCCAGGAGGAGATTATCAAGAATCGGGGTCACGCGCCCAGGGTCGAGAAGGCCGAGACGCGGCTGGAGATGGAAGAACTCACGCCGGCAATGGACCACAACAAGGCCCTGAGCCTCATTCGGTCGATGGCCGTGCAGACGGTCGCTGCGCGTCTGGACGAGCTGAGGCTTGCCCATCACCAGGGCAAGGAGTATTACTACTATTGGATTGACCGGCTGATGCCGATTGCGGACGAGCACGGGACCGACTCGCCGGAGTGGAGAGCCGAAGTCGAAGCCACGGTGCCGAAGCTGCACGACCCGAAGGTGGCGCGGGGGGTGGCGGTCATGATTGCGGATATCTTCAACCGCTGGAAGGTCAAGCTCCCGCCGCGCGCATAGCTGAATCGGACAGCACCCGCCCGGCCTTCATCCGACAGCTTCTGTTTCGCTGTCCGAGTCCTATTCAATCACTTGACCACTGGGGCACTCGACCACTGGGCCACCAGTCTTCGCGGCTTGACTTGACGCCCCTCGGACATATCCTTCTGGAGCATGTCCACGCCCGCGCCCGACGCTGTCAAGCGTCTGATTGACGCGCGGGACATGACCGTGCTGTCGGACAGGGGCCTCGGCGGCCAAATGTCCGACACTTCGGATCGCGTCCCAAGCCCCGCCGACCGCAATATCCTCCTCTCCGGCGACCACGAGGAAGAGCAACTCCGCCGCCCGACAGAGCCAATCGGCTCTCAGTCGACCGAACTTGACCGTGTGAACCTATAGGTTAGCATCTTGGTGAAGCTGATTCCGATAAGGAACGGACCAGCGAGGACCGTGTTGGCGTTCGAGCGCGACGGCAGGTGCGAAACGCAGGAGTTCCTCAGCTCGCTACCGGAACGGGCGGTGCGGAGTCTCGACGGCGCTATGCAGCGCCTGGCCGAGGTCGGCCGAGCCGGCAAAGGCGAGGAACGCTTTCGTCATCTGCGCGGTCCGGTGTGCGAAATGAAGGAGCACTCGTCAGGCGTGAGGCTGTACTGCTTCCTCTCCGGGCGCGCCTTGGTGTGCACTCACGGCGGCCCGAAGCGCGCCGGCCGGGCTCGCCTGAACCTGGAGATTGAGAAGGTCATGGAAACGTATGAACTCTGTACGAGAGAGGGCTTGCTGGGATGACTGAAGCTACCGAGTGGTTCCGACAGATGGTCGCCCGCCACGAGGGCGAACCCGAGTACTGGGTCGAATACACGAAGCTCGTCTTCAGCGAGGAAATCGGCCGGATGATGGACGAACGCGGCGTGTCGCAGGCCGAACTGGCCCGCCGGCTGGGCACGTCGAGGGCTTACGTTGCCAAAGTGCTCCGCTCCACCGCCAACCTGACCCTGGCCACGATGGCGAAGCTCGCGCTGGCTCTCGATGCGAGGGTGGACCTTTCCCTCGTTCCCAGGGAGAAGCACGCTTCATCCTTGGATTCGGGCGTTGAGCGCCCTTTGCGGGAGCGCGTTCTCCTACCCGCTCGACAAGCGCGCCGCAGAACGGCGCGGCCCGAGTTCATCGCTTCCGACAAGCCTGCCAAGCCCCGAGGTCGCAAACCATGAGCCAGCGGCCAGCGATGGAATCCGAACCCTCAACCTTGACTGGCTGAGCAGCGAGAAATAGGGGAAGTGTCCCTCTTTTTCCCAGGAGGAGATTGTCAAGAATCGGGGTCACGCGCCCAAGGTTGAGAAGGCCGAGACGCGGCTGGAGATGGACGAACTCACGCCGGCAGTGGACCACAACAAGGCCCTGAGCCTCATTCGGTCGATGGCCGTGCAGACGGTCGCTGCGCGTCTGGACGAGCTGAGGCTTGCCCATCACCAGGGCAAGGAGTATTACTACTATTGGATTGACCGGCTGATGCCAATTGCGGACGAGCACGGGACCGACTCGCCGGAGTGGAGAGCCGAGGTCGAAACATCGGTGCCGAAGCTGCACGACCCGAAGGTGGCGCGGGAGGTGGCGGTCATGATTGCGGACGTCATCAACCGCTGGAAGGTCAAGCTCCCGCCGAAGCCGGATGGCACGCCGCGGAGTAGTTCTTGACAGGCGGAGCGCGAAAGTTATTATGGGGCGCAGACGAAGGAAACATGATGGCTGTAACTGACCGAGGTCAGACCGAACCAAACACGAGGGGGATCCGTTCGCCGTTTTGGGCGCGCCCCATCAGAGACCGAATCCCAGAAGCACGAGACTTGGAGGAAGAAGTGAAGAAGAGCGCAGGGAGGCTTTTAGCTACGGCTAGCCTCGCCATCGTTCTGGCTGTGCCATCGCTGGTACAGGCCGTTCCGGCCGTGCAGTGGTTGAAGACGTTCCCCGGCATGGGAGTGTCTTCGGGCTACTCGGTGAGACAGACTGCGGATGGCGGGTTCGTCGCAGCAGGGGTGATGGGACCAGATTCGATCTGGGCACCGGGCTACTACTACGTCGTGAGAATGGACGCCGACGGGGATACGCTCTGGACAAGAGCTGTGAGGCGGGAGTCTGTTGGATACGATGTGGCCGTAGCCTACGGAATTCTGCAAACTAGAGACGGTGGATTTGCCGTCTTTGGCACCGACGATGGCAATGACCACAGTCGACGACCCTACCTTGTGAAACTCAGCAGCGCGGGTGCGGTACAGTGGCAATCCACTATCTACAGCGATACGTTCGAGCATGGTTCCTCAATCCAGCAGACAGCGGATGCTGGTTTCGCGCTCGCGGGCCCGCGCGACCGTTCCGGCGTGTGGCTGCGCAAGGTCGATAGCGGCGGCGCGCGCCAATGGGATTGGACGGTCAAAGAGGATGTACGAGGAGTCTGGCCAACGTTTACGCCGGTGACGCTGGCCGGCGACGGAGGCTTCGTGACAACGGGCCACAACGACAGTTTCGGGTTGACGCTTTGGAAGGTGAACAGCGCCGGGTCAACGGTCTGGCGCCAAGTCTATGTTGACGAGCACGCGTACGACGGTCTGAGTGTCGTCCTGACAGCCGACCGTGGTTTCGCCGTTGTCGGCCTTGCCGGACGGGCAGAACCTGCCGAATCGAGTGGCATCTACCTGCTCAAAGTGGACTCAAACGGGTACAAGCAGTGGTGCAAGTACTACGATGGGCGCGAATACCGTGGGTGCAACTCAGTCTGGCAGACGACGAACGGCTTCGTTATGACCGGCAGTGTGGTGGACGAGTATGGCGGAGTCTATCGGACGGATGCCTTCGTTTTGGCCACCGACTGGAATGGAAACGAACTCTGGTACACCACGCTTTCTCCTTTGACTTCAGATGCCGGCTTGTGTGTGCAGCAGACTCTTGACGGGGGCTACGTGGTCTGCGGCACACTGGGGTGGCGCGATGGCAGCCAATACTACAATCATATGTTCGTGGCCAAGCTCGAATCGGCCCGCACACGGAAGTAGGAGGTTGGGGATGTCGATTCAGGGGGATTTCGGGGACGCAATACTTAATTCACTTGAATGCACGGCGGGTCGCAGACGAATCAATTAAGTAATGTGTCCCCGAAATAGGCGAAATAGGAAATGGGGCCTGATTGCGCTAGCGATACGCGGCCGCCGAGCGTCGATTCAGCCGATAGGCGATGACACGGAGGAGGCTTTGCGCAGAACAAGCTCGAATGACGAATGGCGGCTACGGAGTGCGTCGGGACAGGCGATAGGCTAGGACACGCAGAAGGCCCGTGATCTCGAGTATAGGCAGGAGGACGACAGCCTTGAGCCAGAAGATACCGGAGCGGTCGTGCTTGCGGAGGTAGCGGAAGGCGGAGCGGTGCGACTCACGGATCATCTTCGCCCGGACCTGGCTCGTGCTTGCGCCGTGGCGGTGGACTACCCGCGCATCGGCAAGGTAGGCTGTCTTCCAACCGGCGTCGGCCATGCGTTTGGACAGGTCAACGTCGTTGTAGAATATGGGGAATTCTTCGTCCATGCCGCCGATTGCTGTTCTTGGGCCGGCTTGGGACACGATCCCAGTTGAGGACAATTGGGTCATGTCCCCGCCGGCGAGGACGGTCCTGCGAACCATAAGGCAGGAGGCCATCGGCTGTTCCACCTCAGCGGTCTTGTCGTAGTCGAAGTACTTCATCTTCCAGCGACCGAAGAGGCGGCTTTTGGGGAAGAGACGGGAGAGGCCAACAAGCTCCCAGAAGAGCGATCCGGCAGTCGGGAACGAGCGGATTGAATACTGGGTCGTTCCGTCGGGGCTGATGAGCCGCGGTGCGACCGCGCCCACCGCAGGATGCTCGTCGAGATAACGGGAAAGCGTGTCGAGCGCGCCGAGTTCGGTTCGCGTGTCCGGGTTGAGCAGCAG
>CAZSUX010000104.1:0-9237 GCA_964610135.1 uncultured bacterium
ACTGGACCTTGTAGACCCAGCGCTTGGCGCTGTCGCCCTGGCTGTAGACCTCGCCGATGTTGGCGGGGCCGGTGCAGCACTGGAAGCCCTGGTTCCAGACCTTGATACTGAGGTCGGTCGCGCCGGTCGGATAGTCAATCCCGATCTTGACGTTGTAGTGACTGCCGCTGCGCGTCACGGTCGTCTTCGCGGTAACCTTGCGGCAAACGACGAGGTGCATCATGCTCGTGTCGAACTGCATCTGCACCAGCATCTGCTCGCGGTCGAACCGGGCGACGTTGCTGTTGCCCTCGAAATCACCCAGCGGCCGGTTGCGGGAATCCAGCGCCTGTACCTGCCAGACGTAGTGCTTGCCGACGACGAGCGCCCGGGCGTTGTTCGGATAGACGTAGGTCGTGCGGTCGGGGATGGTGATCTCGTGATGCGGCGGATTGTTGATCGCCTGCTGCCAGGACTGACGCGGCCCGACCTCGCACAGCCGCAGGCGGTAGTTGACGTGAAAGCCCTGGAACGTGGTGAGCGGGGTCCATTGGAACGTCGGGAAACTGACGCGCACGGCGCTCGAATCCGCGGGCGAGCGGAGTTCGGGGCGGCGAAAACTCAGGATATAGAACCGGGCCGTTTGTTCAGCCAGCGCCGGCTTGTTTTCGTCGGGCACGATCTGGACCTTGAGGTCGTACGCGCCTTCGGGAAACCGGTTGGTCCTGACTATCTGACTCCGATAGCGCGCGCTGTAAGTGATGTCGTGGTAGTTGAGAAAATCCCGGTTGTCGCGCTGCACGCTCCCGGGGCCGCTGAAGGCAATCGGCTTCGAGAACCCGGACGCAATCTCCTCGCGCGTCGTGGCCGACATCACCGATGACCTAAGTATGACCTGGGCCGGGCCGGAACCGGAGTAACCAACCGTGACACGAACGATGCCGGGCAGGCGTTCCCAGTCCGCGACGCTCGGACTCGGGTAGGTGTCGCACGACACTGCGAGCGTCCACTGGGCGTAGGCACTCCCGGCCAGCGTCAGCAGAATCGCCAGCACCAGGCACCAGCGGCGGTGCGATGATCGGGCACATGTAACCATACTCCCTCTCCTTTTTAACGGGCCGACCGGTGGCTCGTGCTCATGCCCGGGCCGCCGGTTGATTGCGGTCAGATTCCCTATCGACTATTCCTGAGACACGGCGCTCCGGCACGCGTCAGTGACTTCGCACTGCCTTGACCGGAGAGGTCTCACCACCGTGTCTTGTTATACCCGAGCCTGCCGTGGAGTCAAGCGCGGGCGAGAGGCCGGCGCGGTTGGGCGCAGAATGCAGCGGCAGGGAGTTTCCTCCCCGCCGCAATGTGCAAGGCCGTTCTTCTAGTGCGTGACGATGACCTTGGCCACGGGCGCCTCGGCTCCGGCAACGCGCGCGAAGTAGATGCCGTCCGCCAGCAACCGGCCGTCCAGAATGGCCCGGTCGCGGCTCAGCTCAAGCGTTCGCACGATGCTGCCGGTCGCGTCGTAGATTTCGAACGCCTTCTCCAGCCCGGTCGGGTTGAGCAGCCGGATGGTTGCCGTGCCGCCGAACGGGTTCGGGCTGACGTCAATCCGCGCCGGCACCGGCGTCGGGGTCGGCTGCAGCCACTCGAAAATGCCGACCGGACCGGAAACCGTCGCATTCGCGCAGAAGTCGCGCGCCAAGGCGTCGCGACCCGGCGACCAGACGCCTGCGTTCTCTTCCCAGCTCTGGTTCGAAATCGGCGGCACCGAATCAAAGCCGAATGTCGGCTCGGTAGCCGTGTCCGAAATCGCGCCGACGTAGAACGCACCATCACTGATGACTACTGGGCTGGGAGGGGTCACAGTGAACCAGTCCGTCGTCGAGACGTTGACCGTGGTGATGTACAGCGTGTCACCCGGCGTTCCGTCCGGACCGTTGTCGTCAAAAATGCCGATCGTCGGGTCCGACGGCACCGCCTGCATACCCAAGTAGACCCGCGCGCTCGTCACCGAGCACGGATAGACCGGCGGCACGAAACGGTTGGCGGCCCCTCCCGGCGCGCTCCAGTACCTGTTCTGGTTCGGTACGCCGCTGTCGTAGGTAAGCATCCCGGGCAGGGTGACCACGTGGAGCTCGACGGCCACCGTATCGTTCACCGGTACCATGTCGCCGGTCAACTTAGTGTAGATCTTGATGATATAGACGCCGTTCGTGCTTGGAGTCCAGGTGCTGGCGAGCGCCAGCGACTCGGTCTCACCCGGGCTCGACGCCATTGCCATCGTCGAGTCCGCAAAGAGAACCGCGCCGTTCTGCCTCTGGACTTTGAAGTAGGTCTGGTATCCGGCTTCGGCTTGGTTGCCGAAATTCTTCACCACCGCCCAGAAGGAAAGCGCCTCGTTGTTGATGGCGAACACGCCGCCGCTGCGATCGTTCATCGCGTTGCGGACGCCTACGTCGTGGATCTGCAGCAAGGTCGACTCAGGCGGGAAGAAACGGACCGCAAGGTCGGGATGAATCACGTTACCCGCCGGCGTCGTACCCGACAGGTAGTTCAGGCCGATCGTGCCCGATACGTTCTCGATGCCGGTCTGGTTGTTCTCCGCCGCCCAGCCATTGTACGGCGCGCCGCTCTGCTCCTTGTACTGAAACAGAATCGACGAGTCCGCCTTGGTCAGGAGAATCTGGAACGAGTTGTTGCCGCCGGTGCTCCAGAACGGGATGCTGTCGTATTCGACGATGAAGCTGTCGGCTCCGTTTGACCAGTACCAGACCGAGCCGCCGGCGCTGGGGTCGACGTCGCTCAGTAGCGGCGCAAGCTGGTCGTTCGGCCGCTGCGGGCCTGGAACCGGGTCGAAAGACGATGCGTTCGATGCCTTGTCACCGAACGTCACGTAGCCGTTGGACCCGACTATGACCTCGTCGACGCTGTACCAGTAGTAGGGGAATTCGAAGCCGATCGGGAACGGTCCGACGCAGTTGTCGTCGACCAGGCCCGTCACCTGAATCCCGACACCCTTGATGCTCACCCAGTTGAAGGTTGGGGCACCGGGACACGTGGTATCCGAATCCAGGTACTCGTAGCCGTACGCGTCCGGCCCGCCGCCGCCGAGCAGCGCCCGTGCGCTCAACGACGCGCTGGACGACATCATGCCGCCCGGCGTGAACGCCACCAGCGCGATCGACAGAATCGTTACGAACATCAGACCTCCTTTTTGGCCCTGCATCCGCAGGGCCGGATTTCATCCTACCTTGTGACCTCCCGACAGCCGACCGGGGCAGTTCCAAACCTCTGCTTGCGGACTCGCAGCAGTACGTGGGGCTGTTCACCTGTGCGTGACGACGACCTTGGCGACAGTCGCCTCGATTCCGGCGACGCGCGGAGTGTGAATGCCATCCGCCAGTACCCCCCGACCGTCAAGTGCGACCCGGTCGCGACCGCAGCTCTTCCTGACGACTGCAGTGAGGTAATTCTATCCCGGTGTCAGCCTTGGTCAAGAAGACGGAGCGGGACGACGCTTCGAGCAGTCCGCGGCCTGAACGGTGATAGGGCGCATGAAAGGAGCGGCGGGGAGTCGCCTCCCCGCCGCAATGTGCTAAGGTCTGTTCGCCTAGTGCGTGACGATGACCTTGGCTACGGGCGCGTCGGCACCGGCGACACGCGCGAAGTAGATACCGTCCGCCAGCAACCGGGCGTCAAGAGTGGTCCGGTCGCGGCCGAGCTCAAGCGTTCGTACGATGCTGCCGGTCGCGTCGTAGATCTCTAGCGCCTTCTCAAGCCCGGTCGGGTTGAGCAGCCGGATGGTGGTCGTGCCGCCGAACGGGTTCGGGCTGACGTCAATCCGCGCCGGCACCGGTGCCGGTGTCGGCTGCAACCACTCGGAGATGCCCACCGGTCCAGTGACCGTCGCGTTCGCGCAGACATCGCGCGCCGGAGCGTCGCGACTCGGGCCCCAGCCGCTGGTGTTTTCCCAACCCTGGAAGGAGAGCGGCGGCACCGAGTCCATGCCGTACGACGGGTCGCTCGATGTCTCGGAGACCGAGCCAACGAAGAACGCGCCGTCCGTGATGACGACCGGCGCGGGCAGGGTTACCGAATACCAGTTGGCCGCGGTCACGGTGACGGTATCGGCAAACAGGATGGTCCCGGGGCTACCGCTGGCACCGTCGTCGTCGTAGACCGCCATCAGGACATCGACGGACCCCGTCGATGTCATATACTGGCGGATGGCGCTGACCGAGCACGGGTAGACCGGCGGCACAAAGCGGTTGCCGAACCCGCCCGGGCCGTTCCAGGACATCGAGTTGCCCGGTGTGCCGCTGTCATACGTGAGCATTCCTGGCAGTGTGACTACCCGGAGTTCGATCGTCGTGGTATCGTTCACCGGGACGAGGTCGCCTGTCATCTTGGTGTAGACCTTGATGACGTACACACCATTCGTGCTCGGAGTCCAGGAACTGGCGAGCGCCAGCGACTCGGTCTGACCGGGGTCCGACGCCGCTGCCCACGTCGAGTCGGCGAAGAGAACCGCTCCGTTCTGTCTCTGGACCTTGAAGTAGGTCTGGTATCCGGCTTCGGATTGGTTGCCGTAGTTCTGCACTACCGCCCAGAAGGAAAGCGACTCGTTATTGATGGCGAACACGCCACCGCTGCGGTCGTTCATCGCGTTGCGGACGCCGACGTCGTGGATCTCCAGCGAGGTCGACTCGGGCGGGAAGAAACGGACCGCGAGGTCGGGGTGAATAACATTGCCCGCCGGTTCCGTACCCGACAGGTAGTTCAGGCCGATCTGGCCCGACACGTTCTCGATGCCGGTCTGGTTGTTCTCCGCCGCCCAGCCATTGTACGGCGCGCCGCTCTGTTCCTTGTACTGGAACGTAACCGACGAGTCCGCCTTGGTCAGGAGAATCTGGAACGAGTTGTTGCCGCCGGTACTCCAGAACGGGATGCTGTCGTACTCAACGATGAAGCTGTCAGATCCGTTGGACCAGTACCAGACCGAGCCGCTGGCGCTGGGGTCGATGTCGCTGTTCAACGGGGCAAGCTGGTTGTTCGGCCTCTGCGGGCCTGGAACCGGATCGAACGGTGATGCGTTCGCCGCCTTGTCGCCGAACGTGATGTAGCCGTTGGACCCGACGATGACCTCGTCCACGCTGTACCAGTAGTACGGGAAGTCGAAGCCGATCGGGAACGGCCCGGCGTAGTTGTCGTCGCTCAGGCCCGTCACCTGGGTCCCGACGCCCTGGATGCTCACCCAGCTGTAGGTCGGAGCGCCCGGAGCCGTGGTATCCGAGTCCAGGTACTGGTAGCCGTACGCGTCCGGCCCGCCGCCACCGAGCAGCACCGGCGCGCTCGAGGGCGTCATGCCGCTCGGCGTGAGCGCTACCAACGCGATTGACAGAATAGTTACGAACATCAGTCCTCCTTTTGCGCCCCACATCGGTGGGACCGCAGTTCGCTTTGTCTGACAACTGCCCGGCTGCTGGCCGGGCAGCACCGTATCATCTGCGGGCTCTTAGCAGAGTTCAATATAGGCTGCCTGCTTCGGAAGTCAAGCATAAGTGGGTGCGGGTATGGCATGAATCGGCTGCCCGGCCCCATGTATTCGCAATGCCGCTCGCCTTGTCACTCCTGTCCTTGACTTTCCGCGCGAAGACCCAAGAATATCAGTCCAGTGGACAAGTTCATCATTCACGGCCCGACCCGGCTTGAGGGATCGGTTCCGACCGCCTCCGCCAAGAACGCGGTGCTGCCCATTCTCGCCGCGTGCCTCTTGACCGAGGAGCCCTGCATCATCCGCGAAGTGCCCCTGCTGGAAGACGTCAGGACCATGGCCCGGCTGCTCCGTTCACTGGGCGTCCAGGTTGAGCAGCGCAAGCACACCATCAAGATCGCCGCCGGCGGCAAGATCGAGCGGGCCGCGACCTATGACATAGTGCGCAAGATGCGGGCAGGCTACTATGTACTCGGCCCCTTGCTTGGCCGGTTCGGGGACGCGCGCGTCTCGCTGCCCGGCGGCTGCGCCATCGGCCCCCGGCCGGTTGACCTCCATATCAAGGGCATCGCGGCACTCGGGGCCAAGGTGAGTCTGGAGCACGGCTACCTCCACGCCACGGGCCGGCCCCTGCGCGGCGGGACCCTGCTGCTTGAAGGGGCGTCCGGCCCGAGTGTCGGCGCCACCGCGAATACGATGATGGCCGCGGCTCTCGCCGACGGCGAAACCGTCATCCAGGGCGCGGCCTGCGAACCCGAGGTGTCCGACCTCGCCGGCTTCCTCACCGCCATGGGCGCCAGGATCGATGGCTGCGGGACGCCGGTCATCAGGATCAAAGGCGTGAAGCGGTTGCACGGCGCCGATTACCGGCCGATCCCGGACCGGATTGAAGCCGGGACGCTCGCTGTCGCCGCCGCCATTACCCGCGGCAACCTGGAAATCACCAACTGCGAGCCCGCGCACCTCACTTCGGCGATCGACCTGCTGCGCCAGACCGGCGCGACCGTAGAGACAGGCAAACGCCGGGTATCCGTCAGCGCCGACCGGCGCCCCGAACCGGTGACGGTTGCGACCGCGCCGTATCCGGGCTTCCCGACCGACCTGCAGGCGCAGTTCACCGCGTTGCTGGCCGTCGGCACAGGCACCAGTGTCGTCACCGAGAACGTCTTCGAATCACGCTTCCTGCACGCGCTGGAACTCAACCGTATGGGCGCCAAGATCGACATCAACGGACGGATGGCTGTTATCCAGGGCGCGGAGCACCTGTCCGGGGCACAGGTGATGGCATCAGACCTGCGTGCATCGGCCGCGCTGGTGCTGGCCGGGCTCGCCGCCAAGGGCGAAACCGAAATCCAGCGTATCTATCATCTGGACCGGGGATACGAATCACTGGAACAGAAGCTCGGCGGCGTCGGAGCGAAGATCGAACGCGTCAGCTACTGACCGAACACACCTAACATGCCTCGCGCAGCAGGCCCAAGCCGACCAATGTCAGGAGTGAGGCACCAAACGTTCCGCGTCCAGGCTGGCCCGCTGGCAATCGGCGGCGGTTCGCCGGTCTCGGTCCAATCCATGACCAAGACGCGCACCGACGACGTCAGAGCAACCGTGCGCCAAATCCGTCGGCTCGAACGCGCTGGGTGCGAGATGGTGCGCCTGGCAGTCCCCGACATGAAAGCTACCGCGGCCCTGCCCGAAATCCGCAGGCGAACCGCCCTTCCGCTCGTCGCCGACGTCCACTTCGACTATCGCCTTGCCCTAGCCGCGCTCAAGGCCGGGTTCGACAAGATACGCATCAATCCGGGGAACATCGGCGCAACCTGGAAAGTGCGGGAAGTCATCAAGGCGGCCAAAGACTCGGGCGCGGCAATCCGCGTGGGGGTCAACACCGGCTCTATTGAGAAGTCGGTCCTGCGGAAGCATGGCCATCCCACGGTCGCAGCCATGGTCGAGAGCATGGCGGTCTGCCTGGAGCCGTTCGAGAAGTTGCGGTTCAGGAATATCGTGCTGTCGGCCAAGTCCACCGACGTGCCCGAGACGATTGCCGTCTATCGTGAGCTTTCGCGGAGCTGGCGCTACCCGCTGCACCTCGGGCTGACCGAAGCCGGGCCGCCCTTCGAGGGCGCAATCCGCTCCGCCGCCGCGCTCTCGGTCCTGCTTCTGGAAGGCATCGGCGACACGATACGCATCTCGCTGACCGGCGACCCGGTGCAGGAAGTCGTTGCCGGCTACGAACTGCTTGGCGCGCTGGACCTGCGCCGCCGCGGGCCATTGGTCTATTCCTGCCCCACGTGTGGCCGAACCGGAATCAACGTCGTCGGCCTGACCCGCAAGGTCAAACGGGCGCTGCGCCAGCACCCCGCGCCGCTCAAGGTCGCGGTTATGGGTTGTGTCGTGAACGGGCCGGGCGAAGCACGCGAGGCTGACTTTGGGATTGCGGGGGGCAAGGGCCGGGGCATTGTCTTCGCCCACGGCCGCGTCGTCAGAACCTGCGCCGAGGACGAACTGGTCGAGGCACTGCTTCGAGAGATCAAGAAGCCTCGCCCCTAGTCCCCGGCGGACAGCGCCGCGCCGAGCGCGGCAGCGAGCAGCGGCTTCCGGGCAACCGTAACCGAGATACCCAACGCCTTCTCCAGCGCTGCCCTCATCCCCGGATTCTGAGCCACTCCACCGGTAAAGACAACGTCAGGTTCGACCCGCAGCCGCGCCGCCATGTTGGCGACGCGGCGGGCGAGCGCCTCATGCAGACCGGCGATGATGTCGGCGACCGGCGTATCGGCGGCCAGCAGTGACAGTATCTCCGACTCTGCCATCACCACGCACAGGCTTGAGACCGGCACCGGCCTTCGCGACTCCAGGCTCATCCTGCCGAACTCCTCCAAGGGTACCGACAGAGTCCTCGACAGAACCGAAAGGAAGTGCCCGGTCCCGGCTGCGCAGCGGTCGTTCATGGCGAAATCGTGCACCTTGCCCGATTCGTCCAGGCTCAGAACCTTTGAGTCCTGTCCACCGATGTCTATGACAGTCCGGCACGACGGATGCCAATGGCGGATGCCGAGGGCCGCGGCCTTTATTTCAGTGATCGTACCCTCAACCCGGTCCACGGCGTGGCGCGCGTAGCCAGTCGCCACCACGCCACGCACGTGGCCGGCAAGGTCCTTGTGTTCGCTGCGGCAATCGGTCATGACCTTCCTTGCCGTCTCCCGCGGCCTCGCTCCAGTCGGGACAACCTTCTCGCAGAAGGTCTGTTGGCTGGCGCGGTCGAATACAACCAGCTTGGTGTTCACCGAGCCCACGTCTATTCCGGCAGTAATCACGCTCTCCTCCCCCGGCCGTAGTCGGGGTTGACCCCGGCATCCCTCGCCGCGCGTACGAACGCATGGACGTTCTCGGACGGGGTCTCCACGGGCACTTCACATCCGGTGGCGGCAACGAACCCCTTCGGGCACTGCCGTCCAGCCGTGACCATTTCCGTCACCTCTCGCTCGATGGTCTGCGGGTCCGACAAGAGGATTGCCGATGTATCGTAGTTGCCAATGACGCGGCACGTCTTGCCGGCGCCGGCGACTGCCTCTGCCATCCCGATACGGTCGATGCTCAACAGGTCGGCGCCGGTCTCTGGCATCATGGAGATGGTTGCACTGCTGTCTCCGCAGATGTGGAGGACGACATCGAGGTCATACCGGTGCAGGCCGTGGATCACCTCGGCCTCCGATGGCAGCGCGAACTCACGGTAGTGCTCCGCCGAGATGACGCTGCCTGAGGCGAGC
>CAZSUX010000105.1:0-9164 GCA_964610135.1 uncultured bacterium
TGGTCATCTCGACCACGGCTTCGAACGGCACGAGCCCGGTCGCCCCGACGTAGGCTCCGAGCATGACCATGTTTGCGGCCTTGCCGGTACCCGCGTCGATGGCAATCTGGTTGGCGGGCACCTCGACCAGTACTACGTCTTTCCGCTCCGGCCGGACCGGGATGAGCGACGTATTGACCACCGCGAATCCTCCACCTTTCTGGCCGGGGCAGAAACGCTCGAGCGACGGCCGGTTCATTACCACCGTGTCCCGCGGACTGGATACTATCGGCGACGCAATCGGCGCGTCGGCGATGATGACCGTGCAGTTGGCCGTGCCGCCGCGCATCTCCGGACCGTAGGACGGCAGCCAGACGACTTCTTTGCCCAGGCTCATGCCGACTTCGGCCAGCAGCTTGCCGGCCAGCATCACGCCCTGGCCACCGAACCCGGCGAATACCGCTTCAACCTGCATTGCTGCCCCCTTCCGTGGGATTTGGTGTTTGGGGCTTGGGGTCTTCCTCGCCATCGAACTTCTTGAAGTTCTGCACCGGGTAGTAGGGCACCATGTGCTCCTGCAGCCACTTGGTTGCATCAAACGGAGTCATTCCCCAGTTGGTCGGGCAGGTAGACAGCACCTCCACGAAGGTGAAGCACTTGTTGTCGCGCTGCAGTTCGAAGGCGGTCTTGAGCACGCGCCTTGCCTTCACCACCTGCTGCGGCGTATGGACGGCCACCCGCTCGATGAAGCCGGGCGTGCGCAGGCTGGCGAGCAGCTCGCACATCCGGATCGGGTAGCCGACGTCGTTGACGTCCCGTCCCTTGGGGCTGGTAGTCGTCACCTGACCGGGCATCGTTGTCGGCGCCATCTGGCCGCCGGTCATGCCGTAAACAGCGTTATTTATGAAGACAACCGTGAACTTCTCTCCGCGGTTGGCGGCGTGGATAATCTCGGCCATGCCGATGGAGGCGAGGTCGCCGTCGCCTTGGTAGGTGAAGCAGATAAGGTCAGGCCGCGCCCGCTTGATGCCGGTGGCGAGAGCCGGGGCCCGGCCGTGGGCCGCCTGCTGGAAATCCATGTTGAAGTAGTTGAACGCCAGCACCGAGCACCCGACCGGCGCGATACCCACGGACCGCTCGCGCAGGCCCAGTTCGTCGATGACCTCGGCAACGAGCCGGTGGACAATGCCATGGGTACAGCCCGGGCAGTAGTGGGTGGCCACGTCGGTCAGAGATTCGGGCCGCTTGAACAGGGTCTTCACGACTTGCCTCCTTCGAGCCTGGCCTTGACTGCGGTTACGACCTCCTCCGGCGACGGCACAATGCCGCCGGACCGTCCGAAGAAGTAGACCGGCTTCTCGTGCCCCATCGCGCAGTGCACATCCTCAACCATCTGGCCCATCGACATCTCGACCGACATCAGGAACTCGGCCTTGCGTCCGAGCTCCAGCACCTTCGCGTCCGGGAACGGGAACAGCGTTATCGGACGCAGCAGCGCAGCCGCGACCCCCTGCTCGGCCAACTGCCCAATCGCAGTCTTACAGATTCGTGCGGTAGTGCCGTAGGCCACGAGCAGCACCTGATACGGCTTGTCGGTGTTGTACTCCTCGAACCGCACCTCATCGCGCTTCATCTTCTCGTACTTCGCCGCCAGCCGGATGTTGAGTTCTTCCTCAATCGCCGGGTTCAGGTAGAGTGAATTCACCACGTTCGGCTTGCGGCCCTTGGCGCCGGTTGTCGCCCAGTCCTTTGGCGGCAGGGGCGGAAACTTCCAATCCTTGAACTCGACCGGCTCCATCATCTGGCCGATCATGCCGTCGCCAACGACCATCACCGGGTTCCGGTAGCGGTCGGCACGGTCAAAGGCAAGCGGCATCATGTCCACCGCCTCCTGCACCGACGAAGGCGCGAGCACCAGGCACCGGTAGTCGCCGTGCCCGCCGCCCTTCACGGACTGCAGGTAGTCGCCCTGCGACGGCAGGATTCCGCCCAGGCCCGGCCCGGCCCGCACGATGTTGACGAACACGGCCGGCAGCTCGGATCCCGCGATGTAACTGATGCCTTCCTCCATCAGGCTGATGCCGGGGCTGGAAGACGTCGACCACGCCCTGGCACCGGCCCCGGCCGCGCCATAGACCATGTTCGCGACCGCTACTTCGCTCTCGGCCTGCAGATACGCGCCGCCGACCTCGGGCATCCGGCGCGCCAGATACTCGGCCACCTCGGACTGCGGGGTCAGCGGGTAGCAGAAATAGCAGAGCCCGCCGGCCCGGATTGCCGCCTCGGCAATCGCCTCGTTACCTTTCATCAATACTTTTTCCATCTTCGTGCTCCTTCTATGCCGCTTCGTCCTGCTCGACGGTGATTGCCACGTCCGGGCACATGAACGCGCAGAAGCGGCAACCGATGCAGGCAGGCTGGTTGACGACCTGGGAGTAGAAATAGCCCTTGTCGTTTATCTCCTTGGACATCGCCAGCACCTGCTTCGGGCAGGTGTTGACGCAGAGCGTGCAGCCCTTGCATCGGTTCTTCTCAATAGTGACCTTGTTAACCTTTGCCATGATACTCCTGTCAGCCTGCAGACCCGGTCATTCGTAATTCAAGTCTCATCTTCGCCATTCGGACTTTCCTACTGAATCTTGTACTTCCCCAGCCAGTTGGCCGTGTTGGCCTCTGTCGGGCGGTGCGACGGCTCCCACGGCTTCAGCATCAGCCGTTCCAGCACCATCACCGGGTAGCGGCACCCGGCCGCGTCGAACCGCTCGAGCATCTCGCGCTGAACCGCCACGAAAGCAATGGCAGCGCCGGTTGCGCGGAACAACTCCTCGCCCAGCGCAATCCCCTCTTCGATGACTGCGGGCGTGGTCTCGTCAATCAAGTGCGAATTCACCACGATACGGTCCACGCCTATCCTCGCCGCGGAACTGATGTCGTCCATCATCCGCCTGGCCGCGTCAACCGTGGCGGTGAACGGCCGGCGGGAGTTCAGAACAAAAAGACCCGAGTAATCCCCGGGTCGCATGCCTTCGGCAATGGAGGCCATGACCTTGGCCCCGGCCGGGTCCCCGCCCAGGTCGAGGACGACAAGCGGCTGACTCTGGACACTGGACTTTGGACCTTCGACATTCGGGTTTCGGGTTTCAATCGTCATTTGTCCTTCGGACTTCGTACTTTGTCCCTCAATCGCTCCCTTGATCTCCGGTACGATGATGGGCAAATCCGCGTTCGCCAGCGCGCCGCCCGGCACCAAAACCTCGATGCCCTGGCCGCGCAACTGCTCCCTGACCTCGCGGCTGCGGAAATAGAGGTTGACGATGTCGAGGTCGGCAATCGAAACCCTGCGGCCCAGCTCTCGCATCCGCAGCGAGAAGTTGACCGCCACCTCGGTCTTTCCTGACCCGAACCCGCCGCAGAAGATGTTGACTCGCTTCAGCCCGCCCAGAAACTCCCCGGCGTTGAACCAGCTCACCCGGTCCTCAGTCTTCGGTCCCCGGTCTCTCAGTGCGGCCACGCCGCCCCCGGCATCGCCGGCAGCCATCAGACATCGCGAAATCATGGAGTTGATAGACTACAGCCAACTGAGGCTGCGGTCAACCTCGCCAAACGCCTCTCCCCGCCTCCGCGCTCCCTCTCCTCGCTGAGGAGAGGGTTGGGGTGAGGAGGATGTCGGTTAGTGCTGGACCACGACCTTGCGGGTCCGCCCCACGTCCCCCACCCGCTGCAACCCGTCCCTGACGAAGTAGACTCCGGGCTTCGGACTGGCCACCCTCCGCCCCATCGCGTCGAAGGCCACCGCGCCCGCCGGTAGGCTGCGGATGACCGTTGCGGCCGGCTTACGGCTTGAGGCCGGTGGCCTGGGGTTTTCCTCGACCCCGCTTGCCGAGTCACGCAGGACGGAGATGGTGGAGTTGTACGCGCTCGCCACGTAGACCCGATTCTGCGTCGGGCTGTAGCACAGGTCAATTGGGTAGCGACCGACCTCAATAGTACGCAACACGGTATCCGCGGCTGCGTCTATCACCGCGACCTCCGTAAGCCCGGCGCAGAAGACCTTGTTGCCCTTCGCGTTGAAGAGAATTGCTTCAGAACCATCCTGAGAAGGAACCGTCGCTACGACCGAGTCCGTTACGCAGTCGATCGCGGCCACGCCGCCGAAGTTCAGCGTCACATAGACCTTGTTGCCCTGTTGACAGTAGCAGAGTGCATACGTGTGACCTACGTTCACTTCGGCGGCAATCGAGTCGGAGTCGCCGTCTATCACTGTGACTTTGTCTCCGTTGCGGGCCGAGCAATAAACCTTGTTGTCGGTCGGGTCGTAGCAGAGCGCGCGGGGGGGGCGGACCCTGGAGCCAGCAGTACCTCGGCCGGCAGCGAGTCGGTCGCGCCGTCGATGACGCCAACGTGGTCGCCGAAGTAGGCTGCACAGCACACCTTGTTGTTGTGCGGGTTGTAGCAGAAGGACAGCGGCGACCCCCAAGCCGGGACGGTGACAAGCACGGAGTCGCCCTCGCAGTCTACGACGGTGACGTTTGGACCGTCGCGGCCGCCGTAGACCTTGTTGTTCTGCGGACTGCAGCAGAGGACGTACAGCCCCTCGGCGACGTCAATCGTGGCGTCGACCGAGTCAGTCGAACCATCGATGACCGTGATGAAGCTGCCCGTGCTGCCACTGCAGTACACCTTGTTAAGCGGCGCGTTGTAGCAGATGCTGCATGGATATCTCCCCGCGGCGATGGTGGTGATGACCTCGTTCGTCGCCGCGTCAATCACGGCGACGTTGCCCGTACCTGCGTTTGCCGAGTACACCTTATCGTTCACCGAGTTGTAGCAGAGCGCCTGAGGATTGGCGCCGGAATCCAACTGTATCGTTGTATCCAGCCACTGGGCGTTGACGGCTGACAACGAACAGCTTACTGCGAGCAGCACAAACACGTACTTCATGGCACCTCCTGAACGTATGACTATCTGCCGCCCAGATGCTCAGTCAAGGGGCGCGATGTCAGGAGCGGGCGGGGTCCGGCAGCCGAACCCCGCCCGCTCTGCAAACCGAGCCATCACGGACCAATCGGAGCTGCCACGTTGGTACGGATACCCTGCAGCACGGCCTCGGTCAGACCGCATGCCTTGTACCGTAGCTCATTCCGTAGCTGTCACCGTTGCCTGCCCCGTGCAACTACCAGTAGCTCTACATGTGGCTTTGCCCGTAGCCCCGCCCACACCTCTACCTGAACTTCACCCTCAAGCTCGGCCTGTACCTCGCCTCGTCCGACACCCCGTTCATCGGGCCGTTCCGGAGCAGGTTCTGGTCCACGTCACCCGCGCAGTAGCTGCGACTGCGGCACTGGAAGTAACGGCCGGAATAACTGCCCGTGAGCCTCCGACCTGGACTTCGGCCGTTCCCGAGGGGGTAATCCCCCCAGTGACCCCTACCCTTGAATACGGGGCGACTCGCCGCGGTCCAACCAGCTAGAGAACAACAACTTAGATACCATATGCGAGAATCACTCAACTGCGCTTTCGTGCATTGGATCAGGGACCATCCAACTTCTGCTCCGGGGTGTGAGTTACGCGGTGCTGAATCGCGCCGCACTTTCTAATCCGAAGCGCGCCAAGAGCGGCTAGAAGCAGGCTCCCTGTTGCGATGAGCTTCGGGATATCTTGGCAGATTCCGCCCGCCGATCTGACATCCCCGCCCGCGAACCGTTCGCAACCCGGCTGCGTCTAACGAACTGAGAGCACGGCGGCTCGGTATCATCAAACGGCTCGGTCTTAGACATTGCTGCGATACGGGGCTGACCGTGACTCTCTTTTGTCTTTGGCTGCCGGGAAGCAGGGAGAGATGCCTGAACCGCGACGTCTCCGCCGCCATCGGCCGCGGCCGTTGTCCGTGAGCCGCCTGACGTAGTCCGTCGGCGACTCGATCCCTCTCTTCCTCAGATCTCCCGGTCCCTCTGTTCCGTCTGCTTGACCACCAGAGGGCTTTGGGCTAGACTGGCCCTACTATGAAAACGTTGTCTCGCATGGCGATTCCGGTCTTGTCTTTGCTGGCGTTACTCATCCCTCTGCCTGCTTCTGCAGCCATCCCTCTCCCCGCTGCCCCGTCGTGGACTTCGAACGACAACGACTATTCAACCGGCGGTGCGTTTGCCGACCTCAATGGCGACGGCTGGATTGACTTTCTCACGTCGAATGGCAACGACATGAACACGAACTTCAACGGCGTGTACATGAACAACCTGGGGACGCTCGGAACCAACGCTGCATGGCGCTCCTTGGACGCCGGCTACTTCGGGCACTGCTACGCGGGCGACGTCGACAACGACGGACTGCCTGACCTCGCCGTTGCCTATCTGGGCTTCCACGATTCTGGCGATCACCTGGCGCGCGTGTACCGTAATACCGGCAGCGGCCTCGAAACGACTCCGTCGTGGAAGGCTGTCGACCGTCACTCCTCGTTCGACTGCTGCCTCGGAGACTTCGACCTCGACGGCGACCTCGACCTTGCCATCAGTGCCGGTGACGCGTATGCGCCCATTGAGTACGACCCCGCCCGCATCTACCGGAACAACGGTACTACGTTCGATACGCTCCCGTGCTGGTCGGCCAGCGACACCAATCCCAGCGACGCGGTTCGCTTCTGCGACATCGACAACGACGGTGACCTCGACCTGTTTGTCGGGCAGGTTGTCCCCGGGTCGGGCGGCGGCAAGGTGGTGATGTACCGAAATGCAGACGGTACCCTCGACACCGTTCCCACCTGGACCGGTCAGCAGGGAGTGGGCTGGGTCCTGCGTCTCGCCTTCGGTGACTATGACGCGGACGGCCTTCCCGACCTCGCCGTGGCATCCAATAACCAACAGGGCGAGCCGAACAGCATCAAGGTTTTCCACAACAACGGCGGCACGCTCGATACCATCGCCGCGTTCACAATGCTGCGGGCCAACCAATACTCTTCCTGCGTTGCCTGGGCCGACGTGAACGGCGACGAATACGCCGACCTTGCAGCCGGCGGATGGTGGGAACCCGCAGTGGTGTTCGAGAACCATGCCGGGATCCTGGACACGACGCCGACATGGTCATGGTCAGACCCCAGCTTCCTTGTCTGCGAGGCTGATGTCTTCGGTGACGTGACCAACGGCCATTTATCCTCCGTGACCGAGGCATCCGACGGAGACGGCCAGCGGAAGCTGTTCAACCTGCACCGGCGGCCCATCCAGTTCCTCGATAGTGTCTGGGTAGACAGCGTGCGCGTGCCCGTAGCCGGGTTCTGCTCAGACCCGCTCGCAGGCTGGGTCAGCTTTGCCTCGGCCCCGCCCTCGGGCACAGGCAACGTCGTCTTCTTCTATCGATACTCAATGGCTCCTGACCTCGTAGTAACGAACTGGGATGCCTCTCACGGCAACTGTCTATTCCTGAACACGACGCCGGTCGGTGTCGCGACTCACCGCGAGGAACAGGAGCCGAGCCGCCTGACGGCCTGGCCCAATCCGTTCAGGACGGGTGTCCGCCTGTCGGCTGCAGCGCGCAGCTCATCCGACGTACGCATCGTTGACGTTTCGGGCCGCCAGGTGCGCGTGCTGCGCGTCCCCCGCTCCCCACTCTCGACTTCCTACTCCCTGACCTGGGACGGTCGCGACGAGGCGGGCAGACAAGTCGCACCCGGCGTCTACTTCGCTGCGCTCGGATCGTCAGGCTCGACGCTGAAGCTCGTTCGAGTCGTGCAAGACTGATACGCATCGGGCCTGTACGTGACAACTGAGGTCAGCGGAGAGCGGCTGGCGGGACTCGCACGGTACGGCAGCGTGCACCTGCTGGATGAGGTCGGCTCGACCAACGACTACGCCTTTGGCCTTGCGTCAAAGCACTCCACGGCAATCGTCCTGGCCCGGAGGCAGACCAGGGGCCGGGGTCGGTTCAGGCGGCAGTGGTACTCGGACGATGCCAGCCTGACCGCTTCCCTGCTCCTGCTTACTGACGCTCCCGGCTTCCCTCACCCCGCTTTCGTCGTCCACTTGGCCGGGCTGGCGCTCTCCCGCGCGGTCGACGAGACCGTGGGGCTGCCGACGCAGATACGCTGGCCCAATGACATCCTGCTGGACGACAAGAAGCTGGCCGGCATCCTATGCGAAGGCAGAGGACGAGCGATCGCGGTCGGCATCGGTCTGAACCTGAACCAGGAATCACTCCCTGAGGATCTGCCTGATGCCGTGTCACTGAGGATGGTCACGGGCAAGCAGTGGGACAAATTCTACCTGTTCGAGAACTTCCTGCGGGAGATGTTCGCAGACATCGAGCGGACCGGCAAGGGCGAGTCGGCTCAGGTTCTCGCCGACATCAAGCAGCGCTCCGCCACCATGCACCGACGGGTTGAGGTCCGGACTCTGCTGCGCAAGCACGTCGGGACGGTGATCGACCTCGATGCGGAAGGGCGGATCGTACTGCGTACCGATTCCGGCCGGCTGGTCGTTCTCGGCGCCGGAGACGTACGCCGGCTCACATGATTCTCACCGTCGTCATCGGCAACACCAGTACCCGGTTCGCCTGGTTTCGCGGCCACCGGCTCGTCAGGTCCCGCGCGGTTCCAACCACGGCGGTCTGCCACGGCAGATTGCCCGGTTCCAAGCTCGTTGCTGCTGTGGCCCTGGCATCGGTCGTACCCGGTGCCACGCGCGTCGTCCGCGCTCACCTGAGAGCCGACGCCGGGCTGAGACCGTTCGTCGTTGGTCCCCGTACTCAGACCGGACTCCGGTTCCGCTACCGCCGACAAGACCTGGGCGCGGACCGCGTATGCGCCGCAGTCGGGGCACGGCATCGCTTCCCCGATCAGGACCTTCTGGTCTTCGATTTCGGCACCGCAACCACGGCGAACGCTATCCTGCGGGAAGGTATCTTTGCCGGTGGTGCAATCCTGCCCGGAATCGCAATGAGCCTCGATGCCCTGGCCGCAGGCACTGCCGGACTCCCCAAGCTACTCCCGGCCGGAATGAGGAGCCCGGTACAACACAACACCCGTGCCGCAGTCCAGGCGGGCGTCGCGAACCTCTTCGCGGGTGGCATCGACCGGACCATCGAGCGGACCGAGCACGCTCTCGGACGTTCGTTTCTTGTCGTTTCGACCGGTGGCGCCGCCGGTATCGCCCGACGCTACTCAAAGCGCCTCAGCATCCCGAGGCCACACATCGCCA
>CAZSUX010000106.1:0-1647 GCA_964610135.1 uncultured bacterium
CGGCTTCGACCGCGTCCGGCGTCGTCGCGGCCTACAACTTCCACAAGAAGATGGGAAACATCAAGGAAGACGTGAAGTTCATCGCGTTCGCCGGCGACGGCGGCACCTACGACATCGGATTCCAGGCGATATCCGGCGCGCTCGAACGCCGGCACAAATTCCTCTACGTCTGCACCGACAACGAAGGCTACATGAACACCGGTATCCAGCGGAGTTCGGCCACGCCCTACGGCGCGCACACGACTACGTCACCGGCCGGTGCGGTGATACCGGGCAAGACGATGCCGCGTAAGGACATCATGGAGATCGTCATCGCCCACAACCCGGCGTACGCAGGGCAGACGACCATTGCCCTCTGGAACGACCTCGTCACCAAGGTCGGCAAGGCGCTGGCTGCGGACGGGCCGTCGTTCCTGAACGTGCTCGTGCCCTGCCCGCTCGGCTGGCAGCACCCCGGCAGCCTGACCATCGAGATGTCGAAGCTCGCGGCCGACACCTGCTTCTGGCCCATCTACGAGTGGGCGGACGGCAAGTACAAGATCAACTACGAGCCGAAGGAGAAGAAGCCGGTCGAGGAGTTCATGAAGCCGCAGGGGCGGTTCAGCCACTTGTTCAAGGACGACAAGGGCAAGGCAGTAATCGCTGAAGCCCAGCGCCAGATTGATGCGCAGCGGGCTCTGCTGCACAAGCGGCAGGAGGCGTTCGGGATGTCCTGAGCGGCATAGACCCCAGCTCAACCACAAGCATGCGGGCCGGCGAATGCCGGCCCGTCATTATTGACACCGGGGCAAATGCTGGGGAGACTGGTTCGGAGGTACGTATGAAGAGAATAGCCATCCTCTCCGCGTTCCTGCTGCTGTTGCTCGGCGGCTGACCCGGCAGTGTGAAGACTGCCGGTCGGCAGCTTTCAGCGGAGCCGCACGGTGGAATCGGGGTGGTCGCGGTTGAAACCACAAACCGCTAGCTCTGGTTCCGTTACGGTCGGCGCGCCCCACGGCCGGGCGCTGATCCGCCGGCCCGGTTTGACCCCGGAACCGAGATAGGAACTAACCGCCAAGACACGAAGAGGGTCCGGCCAAGGAGCGTCCTTGTATACTTGGCGGTTCAATGTCGGATTCGGGGTTCAACCTCTTCCTTGACACCGATAATCAGGGCGGCTAACATCAAGCGTGAGCCCTGAGACTCCGACGGGTTCCGCGTTTCAGCCCGGGCAACAGGGCACTGCGTTTTGCTTTCGGGTGCGGCAGGAGCGAAGCGGCTGGAACGTCCTGCAGCCAACTCCATCCAAGACAACCGTTGACTTGGCCGCCCTTGTGTGCGGAGCGCCGGAATTCCTCGGCATGGACGGCGGCGCGGCGCCCTGTCAGGCTGCGGTCGTGCTGTCCGAGCGCGGCGACGCGCGGTTGGTGGCCGCGCTTGACGCGGCCGGCGGAGTTACCCTGGTCGGGTGTCCTGCCCAGTTGACCCGCGAGGCGCTGACTGCCGTCGTGCAGGAGGTGCTGGTTTTCACCGGTCGGCTCTGGCGGATGCCGCCCGAGGAGTTCTCGACGATGTTCGAGCAGAGGCTGGGGCAAAGCCTCGGTGACTACTTCTCCAGCCGGGTCGACATCGGCTCCTGGACGACGTGCCAGGTGCGCAGTTCGTCCT
>CAZSUX010000106.1:1657-9071 GCA_964610135.1 uncultured bacterium
CAAAGAATGGTCTCCGCTCCGGGCTCGGGCAGTGCCTGGAGCGCGGTCGGTTCCCGGTCGTGTTGCTGCTCACCGGAACGAACCAGGACGTGGTCGAGGCGGTTGTCCATCTGAAGTCCCACAACCTGGAGGTTAAGCCGCTCGAGGTCGAGCTGTACGAGAGCTCGGGGGTCGAGATTGTCGTGCCGAGGGTGTTGGCGGTCGCCGCTCCTGGTCCGTACGAAGGCAAGGAACCGACCAAGCCGGTACCGCGTTCAACGCCAACCGGGCCCCAGACGCCACCGCGGTCACGGCCTTCGACGGCCGATGTCGCCGACCTTGGGGTGCCAGAGGCGGTGCCGAAACCCGGGTCGGCCCCGGCCAAGAAAACGCCGTGGTCGAGCCAGCCGGTGCCGCAGGCGGCTGCGACTGAACCGGCGTCCGTCGGGCGGGACACCGATACTGGCGCGCCCGTCTCCGTGGCACCACCCGAGTCGGCCCCAGCGAAGAAGATGCCGTGGTCGGACCTCCCGGCGCCGGACGGGCTGAAGCCGGTGGCGGCGAGCCCGCAGTCGTCCCTCAAGGCGGCGCCGGCCGCGAAGCCGGTCTGGGACGGCACGATGCCCGGGGTGATGGCAGGCAAGCGGCCAACGCCGAGGTCGTCCGGGGGATCAGAGACGCGCCGGGAACAGGAACACGTTGTGGGGAGACACCAATGATGCTACCGACGCCCTGCTGGGCCCGCTTCAGGCAATTCGGCGACCGTTGGTTCGCCTTCACCGGCACTGTTGGGGCTGGAACGGTTGACGCGCTGCAACTGGTGATTGATGCGCCGGAGTTCCTCGGCATGGGCGCAAGCCAGTCCGTGCCGCGGGCGGCGATGGCCCCCGCGCAGTCGCACTCGAATCGCGTGCTTGTTGTCGTTGATGAGGCCGGCGGCGTGCAGCTTGCGGTCTGCCCTGAGCCCGGCGGCGACTCGGCCACGGTCGTCGGGGATGTGGTGGCCACGGGCCACCGTTTCTGGCGCAAGAAATACGATGCCTTGGCCGGCCCTTTCCAGGAGTTCCTTGGAATGTCGCTGCCTGACTGGGTCGCGGGCCGCGTCGGCGAAGACTGGTCGGCCGGCGAGTTCCGGGCCGGGCTGGAGCGCAGCATGAGCGAGGGGAAATTCCCGATAACCATCGTCGTCAACGAGCTCGATTCGGCCGTGAAGGAAACGCTTGACTACCTTCGGGAAGTCAACCAGCAGGTTCGGATACTCGGCTACACGTGTCAGTCGAGCGGTGACGACGAATTGGTCTGGCCTAAGGAACTGAGCGAAGAATCGGTCGTGCCTGCGTCGCAGCCGGTCCGGCCACAGACCCGGCCCTCCGCGCCGCAGTCAGGCCCAAAGGCCCCGTCACGGCCACAACCGGCCTCTGCCCGCAAGAGCGCGTCCACGACTGCGATTCAGCCGCAGTCGGCGGAGCCAACCGGGTTCGAGCCGTTGCCGACTTCCGATGTCACGCCCGAGCAGAAGGAGATACTAGCCCGATTGATACAGCTCGACGACCTCGGGCTGGTACGTAGGGGACTTGAGTACTATCTTGCTGACGACGAGGTGTCGGCGACTGCCACAGTGGTGCTCGCGGCCGACCCGGACCGTTGGCCATTTCCCAAGCCGGATGAAGTTATCGTTGTCGTCAATACGGGGCCGGCGCATATGGCCGGGTTCCTGAGAGTTGCGCCGCGGGAGATTGAGGAGTTCCTCAGTTCGTTGCCCCGTATCGAACAGAAGGAACAGAAGGGTTCGGTTCTGCTGCGGGCGGCCAGCATCCACGAGGCTGCCAAGGCCGTCAACGAACTGCTGGCGCTGAGAGAAGTTACGGCCACCAGCATCGGCTGAGTTGGTCCGCACCTTCCGGCCCGAGGCCGGGAATCCACTGGTCAAACGGATCGCGTACACGGCCCCAGATCGGAATCAGCGAGAATGAGGAGCCCTTGCTCGGCAGGCACGCCGAGCGCAAACCGACGGACCGTCAGGTGGTTCCGAACCACGAGAACCGGCCGGCACAGGAGAATCCCATGCCGGCGGTCAGGCGAAGCGAGGCAGTATTGTCCCTGACGATGTACACGAACGGCTGGACACCAAGCCGGAGCAGGCACCCGGCCAGGGCGGTGGTAAGTGTTCGCGCCATGCCTTGACCGCGATATTCCTTGAGCACATGCAGGAAGCCCATCGAGCCGTCGTCATGGGTCAAACCCCAGGCCACCGGCGCGCCCTTGCGGCGGATGCAGTAACCCGGCCCGCTCCGAATGCGGCGGAGGATACGGTCGGGGCTTCGGCCGTAGGGCCAGGCCCGGGCGATCAGCGCCGCGTCCTCCGGCCGCAGCCGGCTCACGCGATGGGTTCGGTCGATGACGAGACGGCCGGGCCTGAGTACGTAGAGATAGCAGTGGTTGTACCACACGCGCCGGCCCGCGTCCGGACCGCGCCAGCGGGTCCTTATCAAACGGCAGAAGCGAGTCGGTGTAGCTCTGAACACCATTCGCAGGTTGCGTGGGACCTCGGCGAGTGCGCGGGCGGCGGCCGGACCGGAATCGGCAAAGAGAGTGAACCGGCGCGTGCGGCAGAGTACGGCGTGGGGGTTGCTCAGGTCGTCGGCCCGAACCCAACGCAGAGAGGAATCGAAAGTGCTGTTGACGACGTGGAATACCGAATTGGTTGCGGGGCGGTTCTTTTCGATGAAGGACCGAATCAGGTCGAAGTCACGGCACAAGGGCATCGGGGAGAAGATAGGGCGGGAAATGCCGTGGTCAAGTGAGGCCAACTTGGAAGCCGAACGAAGTCAGAATGCAGATACCAGAACGTCCGGAGTTGTCTGCAGCACTGGAGCACTGCCGCTTCTGTCTTGACTTCACGCCGTCCTGTCCTAGTCTGATTCGGTGAAGCCGAAGCTGCTGCTCCACATCTGCTGCGGGCCGTGCTCGACCGAGGTCATCCGTCGCCTGAGAGATGACTACGAGGTCGTCGGGTTCTTCTATAACCCCAACATCCATCCCGAGGAAGAATACAGCAAGCGGTTGATGGAAGTCCAGCGGGTCTCGGCGCTCTGGCGCGTGCTGATTGATGCCC
This sequence comes from uncultured bacterium, assembly GCA_964610135.1. Lineage (GTDB taxonomy): Bacteria > Hydrothermota > Tepidihabitantia > Tepidihabitantales > Tepidihabitantaceae > UBA2258. The sequence goes on from CAZSUX010000106.1 coordinate 4,752, forward strand.
CGCCATACGACCATGAAAGATTCCTCGAAGTCGCGCGCGGGCTGGAGCAGGAACCGGAAGGCGGAGCCCGGTGCGGCGCCTGCTATCGGTTGAGGCTCGAAGAAGCCGCGTGGCGGGCAGCGGACAACGGCTGCACGCATCTGGCAACGACACTCACAATCGCGCCGATGAAGAAAGCGGCAGTCATCAATCCCATCGGCCGTGAGGTCGCTGCCCGCCACGGATTGGTCTTCGTTGAGGAAGACTGGAAGAAGCGGGACGGGTTCAAGCGCAGTATCGAGCTCTCCCGTGACCTCGATCTGTACCGGCAGAACTACTGCGGCTGTGAGTTCTCTCGCCGCTGAACGTAGCAGCTTCTCCGCCAGCGCTTGAGTGCACGCATCTTGATTCTCGGCCGCGCTAGGCCACCCGAGATGCACTCTCGTGCTTGACTTCTGTCTCTCCCACCATATCCTCATGCCAATGCGACCGTTTGAGTCCGATGTCCGGCAGCGCCTCATTGAGCAACCAGGACCACAGGGCCTTGCTGTCCGGTGACGGCACGGCAGTGCAGAAACACGAAGATTCTGACACCGCCTGAGCAGGAGCGCATGCCGCGCCACATAGTCCCAACCGACAAGGCACCCGACCGTGAGGCGTAGTTCGGGCAGGGGTCTCTCCGGGCGCCAACTGGCCGACATTCTAAGCCGCAACTGGCTGGTGCTGCTGCTGCGCGGTCTCATCGCGATCGTCTTCGGCGTCCTCGCCTTGCTGCTGGTTAAGAACTGGCTTTCGGTACTGGTAGTGCCCTTCGCCATATACGCACTGGCAGACGGCATGCTCGGGGTCGGGATTGCCATCGGTGAGCCAATGGGGCTCTGGCACTGGTGGGTGCTGTTCTTCTGGGGGCTCGTCGGCGTTGTCGTGGGAATCCTGACGTACTTTGGGCAACCTCGTACCCTGCTGGAATTCTTGTGCTACATCGCGATCTGGGCTACTACCACTGGTGTTCTCGAAGTCATGACGGCGATCCGCTTGCGCAGGAAGTTGGGCGCCGAGTGGTTGCTCGTTCTCACCGGATTCTTGTCGGTCGTATTCGGCGTTTCCATCATAGCTTTGTCAGGTACCGGTGCTTTCGTTCTGTCACGGATTATTGCGGCGTACGCCGTTGTCTTCGGCATTCTCTTCGGGGTTCTCGGGTTCAGGGCGCGCATTGCGCCGATGCCTGCGCCGTAGCCTGGGTCCGACGCCGCGACGCCCGAATGGGCATCGTCATGATTGTGCGGCAAGATGGTCCGCCAGTTCAGTCTGAGCAGCAGGACCGCGCGCGTCTCGGTGCTGGGGTCGGCACCGGGCATCTACGTGGGCCGGCTTGGTTCGTTGTCCCAGAAGTTCGTGATGGCGCGCTGGACAGAGGCCGGTATGCTCGCGGGTGGGCCTCGCGCCCGCCCTTCCATTTCTTGACCTCAGGCTTGGCGCGCCTATGATTCCCGACGTGAATCGGCAGGCTCTGGACCGTGGACCCTGGACTTCGGATTGCGGATTCGGCCGTCCGGGACTTTGTCCTTTGTCCTTGGCCTCGACGGCCCCTGTCCGACAGTGCGTCCTTCGTGCTTTTCTCCTATGATGTTCCTGCTGGCGGTCTCTCCGATTCTCGTCATCTTCCTCATTCTCGTCGTGTTCCGCCGGCCGGCGGACATCACCGGCCTTCTGGGCTGGGTTTTCACCGCGCTGCTTGCGTGGCTGGTGTTTCGCACCGGCTGGCCGGTGATTCTGCGCGCGTCGCTCTCCGGCATTGTCGCTTCCCTGCCGATTGCCCTGGTCGTGGCCACCTCGATTCTCCAGATGACCCTGATGCAGAAGACCGGGGCGCTGCAGCGTATCATTGTCACGCTCAAGACCGTTGCGCGGGGCAACCAGATAGTCCAGATTCTCATCATCAACGTTGGGGTCGGCACGCTCCTGACGGCGCTGGGCGCGGTGCCGGTCTCGATTCTGCCGCCGATCATGCTCGCGCTCGGTTACTCCGCGTTCGCGGCCATCGCTCTGCCTGCAATCGGGTACGATTCTCTCTGCACCTATGCCCTGCTCGGCACGCCGGTCGTGGTCTTCGCCCAGTTTACCGGATCAACCCCCGAAGCGGTCGGCGGCTACTTCGCCCGGTTCATGCCGGTCGTCACGACGCTCATCGCGCTCGGCATGCTCTACATCGTGGGCAAATGGAAGCTGGTCCTGCGCGGCCTTGTCCCGGCAATCATTACCGGTCTCGTGGCCGGATTCATTGCCATCGGCATGAACAAGGTCGGGCTGGTCACGCTCACCGGCATTGCCAGTGGCGCGGGCGTGGCCATCGTGATGGCGCTGTATCTGGTGCTCCTGCGCAAGCCGGTCTTCGACCGCAGCGGACTTGAGCCTTCAGACCAGGCCGTTGAAAGAGGGATGAGCCTTGCCCGGGCGTTGTCGCCGTGGATTATCCTCATTGTGCTCAGCCTCATCGCCAACGAGCCATGGCTGGGCATCAAGAAGTTCCTGTTCGACAGGATCGCGATGCCATGGAGCATCATCCCGAAGCAGCCGGAGAAGCTGCGCATCTTCTGGCAGGCGTATTGGTGGATTCTCGTGTCATCACTCCTGAGCCTGCCATTCCTGCGCGCCACCGCGGCGCAGGTGAAGGAGACTCTGGTCGTGTCGTGGAAGCGCGCTCCGCGGCCGGTTTTCTCCGCCGCGATCTTCTTCGCCATCGCCTATGTCATCAACCATTCCGGCAAGACCGGGCTTGTCGGCGTTGACGGCAAGTGGCTCGTGGACCCGGGTTTCAACATGGTGGCGCTGGTGGCCAACGTCTCTGCCCACTACCTCGGCCGGATGTACACGGTGGTCGCTCCCTACCTCGGGCTGCTGGCCGGGTTCATCTCCGGGTCAGAGACCTCGGCCATTGCTATGCTCACCCGACTGCACCTTGACACCGCAGCCAGAATCGGTTCGTCCGGGCTCATCATTGCCGCGGCCTCGGCAGTCGGCGGCGGACTGGCCTCAGTCATCTCGCCGGCCAAGCTCCAGAACGCCTCGGCCGCGATCGACCGCATCGGCATGGAAACCGAGGTAATCAGGACCACGGTCGTCATCTCCATCGTCATCGTCCTCGCGGTCGCCGGCCTCGCCTTTGTCTGGGCGTAAGGCTGGCGCGCAGCCGGTTTGACACCGCCTGCCGTCCGGATTAGACTTTCTATCTTACCACAAGGAGACATATGAAAAACCTGATCCTGTTCGCTCTTCTCGTCTTCGCAGCGGCAGCGGTCGCGCAGCCGTTCCACGAGGGCAAGTACGTGACTGCGCCGTGCCCGCAGCTCGTGCCCGGCGACTCCACGCACGACTTCGACGTTCGGTTCTACCGCGCGGACCTAAGTCTGCCGATGACATCGGGCGCGATGGACGCGCGCGTCAGCATCGACCTGACCCCGCGTCACGACGGTTTCGATACGTTCAGCCTGCACATGGTGAACCTGGTCTGTGATTCGATTCGCCGCGCCGGCAACACCTGTACCTTCACGACCGGGAGCGGCCTGCTGTACGTCGACCTCGACCAGTCCTTTGACGACGGCGAGTCGCTGTCCGTCGACATCTACTATCACCGCAACTCGGGCGTGCAGAACCGCGGGTTCTACTACCATGCCAAGGGCACGCAGGGCATCCCGTACGCCATCTGCTATACGACGACCGAGCCCTCGGACGCGCGGTACTGGATGCCGTGCTTTGACGAGCCGTGGGACAAGGCCGAGCGGGGGTGCGCGGTCAGCGTGACGACGCCGGACTCGATGAACGCCTGCTCGAACGGGTTACTCGACAGCGTGACTACGTCGGGGGGAACCAAGACGTGTTGGTGGAGCCACCCATACCCGATTCCCACCTACCTGATGGTCTTCTCGGCCTCCCGCTGGGCCAGCTTCAAACAGTGGTTCCAGACGAGCCCGGGCGAGTCGGCCTACGTTCAGAACTTCATCTGGCCCGGGGATTCCGCCGACGCGGTAGACGCTTTCGCCAACGTCGTGGATATGATAGATTACTTTTCGGACTCGGCCCGGTACGGCCCTTACCCGTTTGAGAAGTACGGCATGGTCGAGGCCTATCCGTTCCCCTGGGGCGGCATGGAGAACCAGACCATGACAATGGTGCACCGGAACTGGGTACGCTACGGCTCAAACAACGGCATCGCCCATGAATTGGCGCACCAGTGGTGGGGTGACATGGTCACCTGTCAGGATTGGCGGAACATCTGGCTGAACGAAGGGTTCGCGGTCTATTCGGACGAGCAATACGAGCATCACCTGAACGGCCTGAGTT
>CAZSUX010000107.1:0-9064 GCA_964610135.1 uncultured bacterium
TCTGTCCGCTGCTCTCCCCGTTACTCAGGACGTTGCGGCCTGAGCCGCTTTCCCCATTGCAGTCCCGGTTGCCATCCCGGTTACGGGTCGAGCTGCTGTCCCCGTTGCTCTGTCCGCTGCTCTGCCCGTTGTCCTACCAGTTGCTCTGCCGGTCGCCCTGACCGTTGCGGCCTGAGTCGCCGTCCTCGTTGCAGTCCCCGTAGCTCTGACCGTTGCTCTACCGGTTGCTGGGTGAATTGCTCGCAGAGTTGCCTTCCGGATTGCTCTGCTGATTGCTGTCCCGGTTGCAGAGTTAGCTATGGCCCCAGCCGAGTATTCGAACACCCAATGAACCACCAAACCCACACCGCAGTATTGGACTCGTCCAGGACGGCGCCGGTTTCGCGCGCAGGGACATGACCGAATCTGGCTCGGTAGATTCGGATCGTGTCCCGAGCCAGGCTCTACTCGGTCAGCACGACCTTGGTGACGTTCGACGCTTCACGCTCTACGCCCGATGCTTGACGCACAAAGTACACGCCGGGGCTGAGGCGGCTGACGTCATTCGTTCCCGGCTTCAGGTCCATCACCTTGCGGCCGGTCAGAGAGAAGAGTGAGGAGTGAGGAGTGAGGAAGGAGGAAGGTAGGAAGAGGATGCCGCGTACGATCGTCGGTCCGACGTTCATCGTTACTCGTTCATCGTCCATCGTCTCCTCGGTTCCGGTGACCTGCTCGAAGTACTCGCGCGCCCATTTGCAGCGGAGGGCGAGCTCTGAAGTGTCCCGTTCCGAGGGGGCCTGGCCCGAGTCACCGAAGGGCGAGCCGATGACCGCATACCAGAACGTCAGGACCGAGTCGGGAGCGATGTCGAACGGGCCGGTCGAAAGGAGCATTCGCAGGTCAACAGGAGCAGGGCTAGGGAGCGAGTCGTATGGCTCATAGTCACCGGTGCGGTAGTTGTACCCGGCGAGTGTGAGGTACTGCTCGGTGTCCGTCAGCGGGTCAATGTCTGTGCTGAACTGCTTGAACGCGGTCAGACCGAGCGAGTCAGGCGCGCTGAGCAGCATGACAGCTATCGCTCCCGGCGTGCCTGATTCCCAGGTCGAGCCGGGGGCTTCATAGTTGTCGTAGTCATACGCGAAGCCGGTGTTGCGTACCCTGATGGTTTCTTGGCCAACTTGATACACGTGGTCGAGTATCAGCCCGGCTTTGTCATCGAAGGTATTGGTCCCGATGTCGATGTCCAGCATCATGCCGAAGATGGCCTGCCTGAGTGTGTCGCCGGAGGAGTTGGCGAGTTGATACTTGAGGAAGAAGAAGTCCTGCGCCAGCGAGTCACTGAACCCGTATACGGTCTGGTAGACGTCGACTCCCAGTGGTCGGCTCAGCGAATCATGGTTCGACGGGTCTGAGTCGCAGTAGCAGCACCACATGTCCATGTCTGATAGTTGCCAGAGCGGAGCCATCGGGAACCGGCTGTGAGACGGCGGCCAGTCGCCCGGGTATTTATAGATGCGATCGCGGGAGTTACCCGTGCCTTCGCGCCAGTACCGGCATAAGGTAGGGCAGCCCTCGGTGCCGCTAGAGTTCGGATTGTAGAAGATGGTACAGAGCGTTTCCGTGGGAGAAGAGCCTGCAACGGCGCCAATCCAAGCGCCAGCGCCGAAGAGGTAGTAGTCATGCAGAGGTTGGGGCCAAGACGCGCCGGCACTCAGGATGTAGTTGCCCCAGCGGCCGTCGTTGTGGAACGGGGCATTCCAGTGGTTCAGGTCGAACCACTTCATGTCGTAGACTGCTAGCGCGAGCGTCGGCAGCAGGAAAAGAAGAGGGAGTCTTTTCATTTTGCTTCCTCCTTAGTTGCGGACAAGAATGACTGGTCGGGTCTCAGTCATTGAGCCCGATGTCGCGGTGATGAAGTAGATGCCGGCCGGTGCAGGAACGCCGCGAGAGTCGGTAGCGTGCCAGGAGAGTGAGGAGGGAGGAGAGAGCTGGGAGGAGACAGGCAAGACGCGGATGAGGCGGCCCTGCGCATCATAGATGCGTACGCTAAACCCCTCCCTTTCCCAGTGGGAGAGGGTGAGGGTGAGGGCAGAGTGGAAGGGGTTGGGGAAAGCGGTGAGGGAGGTGCGCGGAGCGAGGGACGATTCGGATTCCACTCCTCCGAAGGCGGTGAGGTCGCCGAGAATGCGCTGACAGTGCCAGGGCCTGCCGGCCGCCGTATCGACCCAGCCGGAGTATACCGCGAGGACACGGCCGCTTGGCCCGGACACAAGCTTGGGCCCGTATTCCTTCCCGCTGGTAGCGTCGAGCGCGAAAGTGTCCAACCGGTTCCCCATCAGGTCGATGATTGCGGCGTGGATGTCGGTTTCGGAGCCGTTCTCCCATGCGACCGCGACGTTCGAGCCGTCGAAGGCCGCGCATGTGGGGTAGCCACAGACGGTCCCCTCGCTCCAGACTGTAGCCGTATTCATGACTTTACCGGTCGGGAGAACGAATGCTCCCTCGACATAACGATTGGGGCGGAACCAGACTACGAAGTAACGGTCGCCGCAGTAGGTAATTGCAGGGTACGACTGGCTCAGCGTGTCAGGAGAGATTCTGAACCCCGCCGGGTCAAGCACGTGGCCGCTCGCGTCGATTCTGGCGCCGAAAATGTCGTTCCCTGCACGACTGTCGGACCAGGCCACAAGGCAGTTGGTGCCGTCACACGACACGTTCGGGAACTGCTGGGTGTATGCGCTATTGCAGACATGAAAGCCCTGCGGGTCCATCACCGAGCCACCCGATGTCACCCGCGCAGCGTAGATGCCGACCGTGCTGCCGCGTCCATCCTGCCACGCCACGAGGTAGTCGGCGCCGTTGTACGCGACCGTGGGTTGAGTTTGGGCACCGGTCGCATTGCACACGCGGATGCCGGCGGTGTCGAGCACTAAGCCGCTCTGGCTGACGCGGGCCGCGTAGACTTGGGCAGTGTCGCTGCGCAGGTCGGACCACACAACCAGGAATTCGGTTCCGTTTGAGGCCACGGCGGGATTACTCTGCGCCTTGACTGCGGCGGACACGGTGAACGGATGCGGGTCGGGTTGTGTGCCGGACCTACCCAGCCTGATTCCTCGGATGTCCGCGCTGTCGCCTGGCCGCTCGTCCTGCCAGACTACGAGGTAATCTGAGCCATTGAATGCGGCGTTGGGTTGGCGTTGGTCATTGGCGGCGGCGTAGACCGGCGTTCCGGATTGATTCTGTACGTGGCCGCTGGTGTCTATCGTCGTCTCGCGGATGCCGTCCTGCTCCCAGAAGACGAGAAACCGGTTGCCATCGAAGATGACCGGTGCGAAGTCCGCACCTGCAGGCGCGATGCAGAAGCCCGTATCGCGAGGCACGCCGGAGGTCTGGATTCTTGCGCCCCAGATTCCCGCGCAACTGTCGTTGTCCCATCTCTCCCAGGTGACCATGTACGAGCCTCCTCCAAACGCCAATGACGGGTAGCGTTGATAGACGGCATTGGTGGCGATCGGCAACCCAGCCGGGTCGAGGACGGCGCCTGCGGGTGCGACGCGGCTGGCGAAGATGTCGAAGTCGGCCGTCCGATAGTCTTGCCAAGTTACGAGGTAATTGGTGCCGTCAAACGCAACGGCGGGGTAGAACTGGGAGAAGGCAGCGGTCGATATGGCGATGCCACCGGGGTCAAGGACGCTGCCGGACGGAGTGACGCGCGCCCCGTAGATGTCCAGGTATCCGCCCGGACGTCCGTCCTGCCACGCAACGAGGCAGTTGGTACCATCACAGGCGATGGCCGGGAATTCCTGGACGCCGGTTGCACCGGACACCAGAATCCCTCCGGTGTCGAGGACTGTGCCGGCCGGTGACACGCGGGCCGCATGCAGGTCCTGGCCGCCCCATGCCACGAGGCAGTTGGTGCCGTCGAACGCGACCGCGGGCGCCACGCCGCGTACGTTTGTCACGGTAATGGGAGTGTCCAGCACGACCCCGGCCAGGCTAACACGGGCACAGCGGATGGCGCTGTCCTGTTCCCACGTCACCAGGTAGTTGCTTCCGTCAAAGGCCACGTTCGGCGACGTTCCTTTACCGATGCGGATGCCGCTTGGGTCCAGAATCGAGCCGGATTGACTGAGGCGGGTGGCAACAATGCTGTCTTGCGTGCCGTACCAGGGTCCGTTCCAGACCACAAGGTAGTTGGAACCGTCGAACGCCGCGCGCGGCGTGGTCTTGGTGTAGTTGAGGCGCATCGGCACCAGTGACGAGTCGACCAGGAAAGGGTCCGGATCGAACGGCCCGAGCCCGGGCTGGGCCTCACCGAGCATCAGTGCCGGCAGAAGTAGTGCCAGTAGAACCAGCTTCTTCACATTACCTCCTTTCGGTGAACGGGCCATTCTTCAAACCGCTTCCCGAATGACACTTCCGCATTGCCCACATGACGCCTGGAGGTCGCTGGTTATATATACTCTCCCGTTGGAATCGTCGGTCGCCGGGCCCCGACGACTTCCATGTGTTGTTATACACCTACTCAGGCCACGAGTCAAGTTGCCCTCCAGTTGGGCCTTGTCGAGAGTGGGTCGGCGGATTTGACTAGGCGCGCTGGAGCGAATAAGATGACCGATGCCTCGTTCCTCCGGCAGTTCCGCCCGCAAACCTGAGAACGTACTCGCGGACATCAAACGCGGAGAGTTTGCGCCGGTCTACATCCTGTTTGGGGCGGATTCGGCCGCGGCTGACGAATTGCTGCGGGCGCTGAAAGAGGCGCTCGTCCAGCCCGGGATGGAGGCGTTCGACTTCGAGTCGGTTCATGCCGACGAGCTGGAGATACCGATTTTGCTGCAGCACATCCGGCAGCCGCCGGTCGTATCGAAGCGGAGACTGGTCGTGGTGCGTGGGATTGACCGGTTGTCAAAAGGCCGGCAGAAGAAGGACCAGCCGGAAGACGGTGCGAAGGCGGGGCAGTTGGGCGAGTTGTTGACCGGGCTTTCGGCTCTGCCCGAAGGCTGCGCAGTGGCGCTGACGTGCGACTACAGCCGGCCAATGCAGAATGCCTTGACCGGCGCCGGCCTCGGCAAGTTCGTCGTCGACCTGAAGCAGCCGGCCGGGGCTGACCTGTCGGCTTTGATTCACCGCCGGTCGAAGGAACTCGGCATATCGCTTGAGCCAGGTGCCGTGCAGTTGTTGCTGGATGTGGCCGGGGACGAGACGACGCTGCTTCTGGGTGAACTGGAGAAACTGGCAACCGCGGTCGAGCCGGGCGACTCCATAACGGCGGAAGAAGTACGGAAGCTGGCCGGCCAGTCGCGCGAATTCCAACTGAACGAGTACGTTGGCCAGGTAGTGCGCGGCGACAGCGCCGGCGGGCTGGCCGTGCTCGAGCGGCTGCGTGGCTGGGGCGAGCAGCCGGTGAAGATCGTGGCGTGGCTGGCGGGCGCGTTCCTGCGCCGCGTAACGAACCCGGACGAGGAGAAGCGGGCGCGGCTCTGTCTGCTCCAGCTCTACGAGATCAACCGGGATATCATCAGCGGACATCCGGAGCCGTTCGCGCTGCTGGAGACGTTCACCGTCTGTGCCGGTTGCCCCAAGACTGCACGCTATTGCGCGGTTCATGCCGATGCGAGGCCGCCGGAGTTCTGTGTCAGGCGTAAAGTGCGGCGCGACCGGACCCGCGGACCGGAAAAGAGATACTCGAAAACCGGGTAGCAAGTCGGAGAACAGGATAGCATGAGCCATCAGACTATGTCGAATGACGAGCCAGGCATGAATACTGAGAAGGGCCCGAGCGAGCGGGCGAGGGTTACGTACCCGGCCCGTGAGATCGAGGAGCGCTGGCAGGCGTACTGGAAAGAGCAAGGGACGTTCCGCACCAACCCCGAGCCCAAGAAGAAGTTCTACGTGCTGGAGATGTTCATCTACCCGTCGGGCGACATGCACATGGGCCACGCCCGCAACTACACCATCGGCGATGTCATAGGACGCTACCGCAAGATGCAGGGCTACGATGTCCTGCACCCGTTCGGCTGGGATGCGTTCGGCCTGCCGGCCGAGAACGCCGCCATCGCCCACGGCAACCACCCGCGCGAGTGGACCTTCGCGTCCATCGACCTCTGCAAGCGCAACCTCAACTTGATGGGCATCGGCTACGACTGGGACCGGGAAATCAACACCTGCCTGCCCGAGTACTACCGCTGGGACCAGTGGCTGTTCCTGCAGTTCTACAAGCGCGGCCTCGCCTACCGCAAGGAAGCGCTGCTCAATTGGTGCCCGAAGTGCCAGACCGTGCTGGCGAACGAGCAGGTCGTTGACGGCCGCTGCTACCGCAGCGCCTGCAACGCGGTCATCGAGAAGCGGAAGATGACGCAGTGGTTCTTCCGCATCACCGACTACGCCCAGGAACTGCTGGATGACATCGACAGTCTCGAAGGTTGGCCCGACAGCGTGCGCATCATGCAGCGCAACTGGATCGGCCGGTCCGAGGGCGTGGAGGTCGATTTCGTGCTGGCCGAGAGCGGCGAGAAGATACGGGTGTTCACGACCCGGCCGGACACGCTCTACGGCGTTACTTTCATGGCACTGGCCCCGGATTCGGCGATGGCCGAGACGATTGCCAAAGGAACCGACCACGAGAGAGAAGTCGAGGAGTTCCGCAAGCGCATCGTCCTGAGGCCGGAGATCGAGCGGCTGGCCGCCACTGGAGACAAAGAAGGGGTCTTCACCGGGAAATATGCGGTCAACCCGCTGACCGGTGACCAGGTGCCGATTTACCTCGCCGACTTCGTGCTGGCATCGTACGGGACCGGGATGGTGATGGCGGTGCCGGGGCATGACCAGCGCGACTTCGAATTCGCACGGAAGTACAAAATCCCCATCAAGGTTGTAATCCAGCCTGAACCCCTGAACCCTGGGACCCTTGAACCCTCTTCGATGACCGAGGCCTACACGGATGTCGGGACGATGGAGAACTCGGGTCCGTTCGACGGGACGAGGTCAGATGAGGGCATCGAGAAGGTCATCGCGCACCTGGAGAAGCAGGGTATCGGCCGCCGGGTGGTTAACTACCGGCTCCGAGACTGGCTTATTTCGCGCCAGCGGTACTGGGGCACGCCGATTCCGATGATTCACTGCGCGAAGTGCGGCGTGGTGCCGGTGCCCGAGGACCAGCTGCCGGTCGTCCTGCCGTCTGACGTTACCGACTTCAAACCCAGGGGTACGTCGGTGCTGGCGTCGGTCAAGGAGTTCTACGAGACCACCTGTCCTTCGTGCGGCGGGCCGGCCCACCGCGACCCGGATACGATGGACACCTTCGTTAATTCGTCGTGGTACATGGTCCGCTACGCCGACCCGCACAACGAGCAGTTGCCGTTCAGCAAGGCGGCGGCCGATGCCTGGCTGCCGATTGATGAGTACATCGGCGGCATCGAGCATGCCACCGGCCACCTCGTCTTTTTCCGCTTCTTCACCAAGGTGATGGCCGACCTGGGGCTGCTTTCGTTCCGCGAGCCCTGCCGGGTGCTGCACACCCAGGGCATGGTGGCCTACAACGGGGTGACGATGTCCAGCTCGAAGAACGTCGGGGTCTGGGTCGGGCCGTTCACGTCCGAGTACGGCGCCGACGCGGCCCGGCTCGCGGTGCTGTTTGCCGCACCGCCGGACAAGGGGATGGACTGGACCGAAGACCTCGTGACCGGCGTCACCCGGTTCCTGAACCGGGTCTGGCGGCTGTTTGAGGAACACGGCGAACGGGTGACCTACGAGCCGCCAGCCACCGCCGACCTGGCCGGGGCCGGGCGCAGCCTCTACATCCGGCTCAACCAGATGCTTGAGAAGGTGACTGCGGACACCGAGGCGTTCCAGTACAATACCGCCATCGCCGCCCAGATGGAGTTCCTCAACGACCTCTGTGGGTTCGAGGCGACCGATTCGCCGGTGTTCGGTTTCTGCCTGGGCCGCCTGGTATTCTGCCTGGCGCCGTTCGCGCCGCATTTGGCCGAGGAGTTGTGGCACCGAAGCCGGCCCGAGGCCGGGTCGCTCTTCAACGAGCGGTTCCCGGAGGTAGACAAGAAGTTCCTCGTCTTCGACGAGATGGTCATCCCGGTGCAGGTCGACGGGAAGCTGCGTGACCGGGTATCGCTGCCGCGCACGTCAACCGAGGCTGATGTGAAGAAGGCAGCGCTGGAATGTGCCGGCATCGCCACGTACGTCGCCGGGAGGCGCGTGGCCAAGGTCATCTATGTGAAGGACCGGCTGGTGAATATCGTGACGGCAAAGGAGGAGTAGTGAAGGCCCTGTTCTGGATATTCTTCGTCGTGGCTCTGCTGGAGTTCGGATTCCTGATATACCACTTCGCGACCTACGAGCACACGTCGATGCCCGACCAGCCGACGAATGCTGTGTACTCTGAGTCGTTGCATGTCTACCAGGCAAGACTCGCCGAGCTCGAGCAGACCGCCGTGCAGGCCCGCGACAAGTTGGACAAGGTCGGCAAGTCGGACTGGCCTTCGGTTCACCTCCGGCTGGAGACGGCTGATGAGGAAATCGACCATCTGCGAACCGTCATGAAGCGCTGGCAGGAGGCGCCGGCGAACACGGGAATGAGCGAGCTCTACCATGAAGCGGTCGCGGTCTACGGCCGTGCGGCCGGGCTCGTCCTGGCGGCGTCGTACGATACGCTGCTCGAGCCGCTGAAGGGAAGATAGTAGCGTTGGAACGCGGGTAGACCTGGTTCTCGCAAAGGAGGAACGATGAAGACTGGGTTCTGGATCGTGTTGATCGCATTCGTGCTGCTCGCCGGTTACTTTGTTCTGAACCTGGGGAAGCACCCGGGGACAAAGCTACCGCCGCCGGCGGTCCCGTTCGAGGTCAGCGCCGAGTCGGTTGCGGTCTACGAGCAGCGGGCGGCCGGGCTCCGGGCGACGGCCGACAGCCTGAAGCAGCGCATGAAGGAGGTCGGCACCGCCGAGCGGCGCGATGTCAAGGCCCGGGTGGCCGAGACCGAGCGGCTGATTTCGGAGTTGAACCGCGCCATTGCCCAGTGGCGGATAGCCCGTGGCGGCGACGCGCCCGATGCCGCCTACCGGCAGTGCATTCT